>JBKJLZ010000089.1:0-4130 GCA_046596705.1 Sphingorhabdus sp.
TGTGCAGGCGGGGCAGCCCAGGCCGATTGGCGTGGCGATGCCGGTGGTTAGGTCGATGCCGCGTGCGGCCGCGAGTGGTGCGGCGAGTTTTGCCTCAAGCCCAAGGCATATCGCGAATTCGGCATTAACCGCGCCGGACATTCCAGCTTGCGGGTGGACGGTGCGTGACAGAGTGAACCAACGGCTTTGGTCCTCCAACTCGACGAGATGCGGGATTAGCTGGCCCGGACGGTCAAAGGCATTGTGCACGTTCCAAAGCGGGCAGCGCCGGTCAGTTTCGACCAACGGCGACGCGCTGGCCCCGGCAAAGCGCTTGCTCGATTGCCCGGCATGGTCGATGCGGAGCATGAAAAACGGCAGGCCTCTGGCACCGACGCGTTGCAAGGTGGTCAGTCGGTGCGCGACTTGTTCGAAGCCTGCACCAAAGCGTCGTTGCAACAGGACGATGTCGTAGCCGGTGGCCTCACATGCGCGCAGGAACCTCGCGTAAGGCATCATTACTGCGGCGGCGAAGTAACTGGTCAGATGGCGGCGGTAGAGCCGCTCACCCGCGCGGTCAGTGAAACTTGCGCCGCTGGCGAGTGCGTCGATTTCGGTCTTGGCTTCGATCTGGGCGAGCTGATATGCTGCGGCGAAGGTACGGCTGGCGGAGTCGAGCAGTTCGCTGATTTGGAGCTGGCGCGCATGCAGGTCTAGGCGGCGGAGGTGGCCTGGCATGACGTCAACCGGAAGGATCCGGATCGAAAGCTGGTGTTTAACGCGAAGCCGTTCGCTGATCGCAGCATAAAGGTCGGCGCTGGCGATGCGGAGTTCGTCGGACAGCGTTTCGGCTTGGGCATCTAGATCGGCGAAGTGGTTGCGCCACCTTTCAATCTCACGACGGATGGCGGAGATCGCATCGGGTTCAATGTTTGCAGGCCCCGCCCCACCGTACGCGCCGCCCGAAAGTCGGTCGAATGCCCGCGCAAACGCCTCTGCGGCGTCGGGGCTGGCGGCAATCCATTCCTCGACCTGCGCACGGTCGATGGTCAAATCTGCAAACATCGGGTCCGAAAGTCTGCGCCGGATTGCTTCAACCCCGCCGCCCGGTATTGCCCCCGTCAGCGTGCGCGGGTCGAAATCGTAACGTTCCGCAAGTTTCAAAAGGAGCGCCGCGGTTAGCGGCCGCTGGTTGCGCTCGATTAGGTTGAGATAGCTCGGGGAGACGCCAAGCGCCCCGGCCATGCTGGCCTGGGTCAGCCCGTTAGCCCGGCGAATTCGCCGTACGGCATGTCCTGCATATAGCTTTTCATCCATCTAGAAATGATGTCATATTATTTACAACATTACAAGAGTTGTGGCAGTAGTAGCGACGCAAACACAACAAACATTACATTCGAGACTCGCTTTTATGCAGAACATTCGATAACTTTCGATGTAAGAATTTCAGAGGAAGCGCAAATGTCCTACCAAGACCACATAAGCAACACGGACGAGCTAATCGCGAGCAAAGCCGGAACGTGGGACGGTATTAGCGCCGAAGCAGTCGCCCGGATGCGCTTGCAAAACCGGTTTCAGACAGGCCTCGACATTGCTCGTTATACTGCGAGGATCATGCGCGAAGACATGGCGGCTTATGACGCCGACAGCTCGCAATACACTCAGTCGCTGGGTTGCTGGCACGGATTCATTGCACAACAAAAAATGATCTCGATCAAAAAGCACTTCGGCACGACAAAACGCAAATATCTCTATCTTTCGGGCTGGATGGTCGCCGCTCTCCGGTCGGACTTCGGCCCCCTACCCGATCAGTCGATGCACGAAAAAACAAGCGTGCCGGCTCTTATTGAGGAACTATATACCTTCCTTCGCCAAGCCGATGCCCGCGAGCTTAGTCTGTTGTTTCGCGATATCGATGCCGCCCGGGCAAAGGGCGATACTAAAGGTGAAAAGGCCCTACTAGGCCAGGTCGAAAACTTTCAAACCCACGTAGTTCCTATCATTGCCGATATCGATGCAGGGTTTGGCAATGCTGAAGCGACGTATTTGCTTGCGAAGAAAATGATCGAAGCTGGTGCCTGCGCATTGCAAATCGAGAACCAGGTATCTGATGAAAAGCAATGCGGACATCAGGATGGCAAGGTCACCGTGCCGCACGAAGACTTCCTCGCAAAAATCCGTGCCTGCCGTTACGCGTTCCTCGAACTTGGCGTTGAGGATGGCATCATTGTAACACGTACGGACTCGCTAGGCGCCGGTCTGACAAAACAAATTGCGGTGTCGAACGAGCCGGGCGACCTGGGCGATCGGTATAACAGCTTCCTCGATTGCGAAGAAATCGACGCGGCAACCGCGCGCAACGGCGACGTAATAATTAACCGAAATGGCAAAATGATGCGGCCAAAGCGCTTGCCATCGAACCTGTTCCAGTTCCGCGAAGGTACAGGCGAGGATCGCTGTGTACTCGACAGCATCACTTCGTTGCAGAACGGTGCCGATCTGCTGTGGATCGAAACCGAAAAGCCGCATGTCGAACAGATTGCCGGCATGATGGACCGAATCCGCGAAGTCGTCCCCAACGCAAAGCTGGTTTACAACAACTCGCCCTCGTTCAACTGGACACTCAATTTTCGTCAGCAAGTTTACGATGCTATGAAAGCCGAGGGACTGGATGTTGCCGAATATGACCGGGCCGACCTGATGAGCATAAAATATGACGGCACCGAACTCGCGGAACAGGCCGACAAACGCATTCGCACATTCCAGGCCGATGGCGCAAAGCGGGCGGGGATTTTCCATCACCTGATTACGCTCCCTACCTATCATACTGCAGCGCTATCGACCGACAATCTCGCCAAGGAGTATTTCGGTGAAGCTGGAATGCTTGGTTATGTTCTTGGCGTCCAGCGCCAGGAAATCCGCCAGGGCATTGCATGCGTGAAGCACCAGAATATGTCGGGTTCCGACATTGGCGACGACCATAAAGAGTATTTCGCTGGCGAAGCCGCATTAAAGGCAGGTGGCGCGCACAACACAATGAACCAGTTTGGCTAAGGAGAGAGAATAATGCCAGAGCCAGCTCGTTCGCGCGCCGTCCTGTCCAATGAGGATTTCAAATTATTGCGCGAAGCCGTGGCGCACTATCTGACCGTCATTCAGGATCAGCCCGGGTCGAAGAAATTTGCTCAGTTATATCACCGTCTTGGTAGCGCTGGACCTAAGTAAATCCAAAGTTTCCTGGGGAGGAAAAACAACTGTCCGTCGGCAGAAATGCCGGCGGATTTTTTCTGCGTTCAAAGCGGTCATCGCTAATATTATATTAACGGCGCTGGGCTATAGGTTAGGTCGAACATAAGCCGGAAGCGAAGATGGATAATATATTAAAATTGTTGCTGGGGGTGTTGGGAGTTGCCGGTTTGCTGGCCATTTTGACGCCATCGGACGTATCCGTAACTCCACCTCCCATTATTGAAGTCGCAAGCCAAGTCAACGAAGCGCCCCAAACATCGAACGACGAAGCCGCATTCGACGATGTCGATGACGAGCTCACAAAATTCGGCGAACCTATGATCGATGCCAATCCTATTGGTGATCACGCCGCGCCTCGACGGCAGAATGTCTCAAATTCAAATCAGTCTGTTCCCGGCGGTAATGGCAATCAAATTCTTAACTATCAGCAAATACTGGATCACGCAGCGCGGGGCCATTACGGCCTTCAGCCTTATCAACCACCACCAACGATTATTGAACCAGTTCAAGAGAGCGGCATCGTCAATTAGCCAACCCGGAATAGCCGAAATAAAATACCCCGCCCTTTTTAAAAGAGCAGGGTATTCACGGAGGAAGTTAATCAAGCAATATCGAAGCGGTCAGCGTTCATGACCTTTGTCCACGCCTTGACGAAGTCGTGGACGAACTTTGCTTCATGGCCACGCTCGGCGTACACTTCGGCAGTTGCGCGGAGCTGGCTGTTCGAACCGAACACCAGGTCGGTCCGCGTTGCGCGCCACTTTTCATGCTTGCCGCCACGGCCGCGGCCTATAAATTCCTCGTCGCTGCTGGTATCGATTAAATCCCAGAAAGTATCGTTGTCGAGGAGGTTCACGAAGTAGTCATTGGTCAGCTGGCCTTTGCGGGTCGTCAAGACGCCC
>JBKJLZ010000290.1:0-4172 GCA_046596705.1 Sphingorhabdus sp.
CGGCGGATTTTCATCGATGGGGTCATTTCTTCGTTCTCAATGGAAAAAGGCTCGTCGGTGAATTCAAACTGGCGGACTTTTTCAGTTACGGTCAAATCAGCATTTACACGGTCGACCGCAGCGCGGATCGCAGAGCGATATGCCGGATTGTCCTGCAAAGCGGCGAAGTCGCATTTCATATCTTGAGCACGGCACCAATCCACCGTCCATTCGGGGTCTGGCACGATCAACCCGACTACATAAGGCCGCTTGTCACCTGACACCATTGCTTGCAGAATTTCCGGTTGCAACGTCAGCATGCCTTCAAGCTTTTGGGGCGCAATGTTGTCGCCCTTGTCGTTGACGATCAGGTCTTTCTTGCGGTCGGTAATAGCGATGCGCCCCGCTTCGTCGATATGGCCGATGTCGCCAGTGTGAAGCCAGCCGTCCTTGATAACGCGCGCGGTTTCCGCCTTATTGCGCCAATAACCCTTCATCACCAGCGGCCCACGCACAAGGATTTCGCCATCCTCGGCAATTTTGACTTCGGTATTTTTTAGCGGCGGGCCGACAGTGTCCATCTTAATCCCCGCTGCCGGGCGGTTGCAGCTGATCACTGGCCCGGATTCAGTCTGGCCATAGCCTTGCAGCAAGGTGATGCCTAAGGACTGAAAGAATATGCCGATATCGGGATTAAGCGGTGCGCCGCCCGACACCATCGCCTTCAGTCGGCCGCCGAAGCGGGCCTGAATTTTGGGCTTGATCGTCCGTGACAATATCGCGCGCATCGGGGCGTCGATCAGCCGTTTGTTGCCACCATAATCGCGCTCACCAATGGTCAGCGCTTTGTCGAATAGGTAACTGGGCAGTTTGCCCTGCTTTTCCACGGCCTTTATCATCCGCGCGCGTAGTACCTCGAACAGACGGGGTACCACAACCATCACCGTTGGCCGCGTTTCTTCGATATTCGAGGCGAGTTTCTCCAGCCCCTCTGCATAGTAAATCTGAGCGCCAACACCAATCGGCAGAAATTGTCCGCCTGAATGTTCATAGGCGTGGCTAAGCGGAAGGAACGACAAAAACACTTCGTCACCAAGCCCCAAGTCTTCGCGCAAAACCGTCGCCGCGCCATCGGCGTTGTGGAGGATGGCGCCATGATGCTGCATCACCCCGCGCGGTGCGCCGCCGGTGCCGCTGGTGTAGATGATGCACGCCAGATCATCACGAGTGACCTCCGCCATCGCCGTCGTCAACGCCTTCACATCGGCGTCGGTACCCTTGGCCATATCGGACCATAGATGAATCGAGAACTGACCCTGCTGCATGGGAGCCAGCGGTTCCATCGAAATGACAAACTCGGCCTCCGACGATTTGATCGCCGCAGGAACTACGACCTTTGCAAGCTTTGCGGTCGAGACGATGATTGCCCGCGCTCCGCTGTCGTGCATGATATGCTGGTGGTCGCGCTGAGCATTAGTTGTGTAAGTCGGCACGGTCACACATCCCGCCGCCATGATGCCAAGGTCAGCGATGCACCATTCCGGGCGATTTTCAGATACCAGTATCACCCGGTCGCCCTTTTCCAGGCCCATTTCGCGAAGCGATTTGGCAAGCCCGGCAACCTGCCGCGCCGCTTCGGTCCAGCTGATCGAGTGCCAAGCACCGGCCGACTTCGCCCAAAGAAATGGGGTGTCGCCGCGATATCGCGCACGCGCGAGGAACATAGTGACGAGATTGGGGAAATCGTCGAAATCGTCGAATATGTGCTTCGCCAATATGCTCTCCTGTTGGCTGTGCTGGCGGTCCGTTATCCGGACTCGTCATGCTTATTAAGCTAGCGCCACGGCGTACCGGACGCAATGCAGCTTTCGTCTTTATTCAACACTTTCGACGGGCGCATTTACGCTAGGCACCGGTGCCGCGACAGTGACTTTGCCCTTGCTGTCAAGCGTAGCTGATGTGCCTTCGCTACGTGGATCGGATGCGCCCACCCAGCCATTTGCAGTCAGTTGCGCGCCGTTGACCTTTGAACCAAGGTCGGCTGCTTTCACCTTCTGCCCATAGCTACCCAGGTCAGCAACCATTGATGCAAGCGGCGTATTTTCCTCCACCTGCAATTCGCCGCCGCCGAAATAGATGTTGGGAAGCGCAATCGCCTGATCGAGTGGCAGGCCAAAATCGATGACGCCCATCAAGGTCTTGGTCACATGCATGATGATCCTTTTGCCGCCAGCCGAACCAAGCGCGAGCACTGCACGGCCTTCGCGGTCGAAGACTATAGTGGGCGACATCGACGACAATGGTCGCTTTCCGCCCATCACGCGATTGGCGACGGGCGCGCCGTCTTTTTCGGGCGCAAAAGTGAAATCAGTCAGTTCATTGTTCAGGAAGAACCCTCCTGCAATCAACTGGCTGCCGAAAATGCCCTCGATGGTCGACGTCATGTTCGCGACATTACCCTTGGCATCAATGGCGGTGAAATGCGTGGTACCCGCAACTTCGCTGGAAATCGCGGCGGTACGTGGCGAGCTACCCGGTGGTTTTCCTGCCGGATAGTCGCTGCGCGCTTTTTCCGGATTTATGAGCGCAGATCGCTCGGCAATATAGGCCGGGTCAAGCAGCCCAACGACCGGCACGTCTACAAAATCGCTATCGCCCAGATATTTTTCACGATCCGAATAAGCCAGTTGCATCGCCTGCCCCAGCAGAAACCAGCTTTTAGGGTCACTCTTTCCCATTTTACCGAGGTCGAAACGTTGCAACGTGCCCAGAATCTGGAGCACAGTCGTTGCTCCCGACGATGGCGGGGCCATGCCGCAGATCACATACACTCGGTACGGTGCGCAAACCGCGGCCTGTTCTTTAGCGCGATACTGGGCGAGATCTGACATCACCATGTCGCTTGGGTTCATAGGCGCTTTGGCGACGGCATCGATAATCTGCGTAGCTATCTTGCCCTTGTAAAACGCGTCCGGTCCCTTTTTGGCAAGCAGCTTCAGCGTTGAAGCCATTTTCGGATTGCGCAAGGTCATACCCGCCTTCACGGGTTTTCCATCGACCCAGTAAATTTGCCTGGCCTCGTCGAACTTCGTCCAGAGCGGCGCAATTGTCGCAAGCCGGGATTCGAGCGTCTTGTTCACGACAAACCCCTTATCCGCGAGACGGATGGCGGGCTTGAAGACGGCACTCCACCTCAGCTTGCCCCATTTCTTGTGGGCTTCTGCCATCAGCGCGATATTTCCCGGGACCCCAACCGATTTGCCGCCCTGCAATGCCTGTAAAAACCCCATCGGTTTGCCGTCGGCTGTCAGGAACCGCTCGGGCGTCGCCGCCGCCGGTGCGGTTTCGCGACCATTGATTGTGCTCAATATTCCTCTGCTGCTGTCCTGATAAAGCAAGAAGCCGCCGCCGCCGATGCCGCTCGATTGCGGCTCGACGACGGTCAGCGCCAGCATCATTGCCATTGCGGCATCGGATGCCGAGCCACCTTGCCGAAGCATCTCAATGCCCGCGTCAGTCACCCGCGGATCGGCTGAAGACGCCACACCAACATTTTCGGCGGTTGCAGTTATCGGGAGAACGGCGGACGCAAGCGAAAGCGCAACTACAAAGTTTTTCATCAATCGTGTCTAGCGGTGAAGATCGAGCGAAGCAAAGCCCTTATCCGTCGATTCCAACCGCAGCCGCGATATTAGCAAAGCCGTCCCGTTCTAAAAGACGAACGAGCCCATGATTAATTGCTTTGGCAAGCCCAGGTCCCTCGTAAACCAAAGCACTATAAACCTGCACGAGTGACGCACCTGCACGGATGCGAGCATAAGCATCCTCTGCTGACGCTATGCCACCCACGCCAACCAGCGCGATTTGGCCACCGCTACATTGGCGAAAATCGCGTAGACGCTGATGCGCCAGTTCTCGCAGCGGCGCGCCTGAAAGGCCGCCCGCTTCGTTCGCGTGGCGTGATTTCATCGGCGGGCGGGTGATGGTTGTGTTCGATATGATCAGAGCGGAAATGTTATGCTTCATCGATACTTCGACAATGTCGTCAATATCGGCGGGTTCCAGATCGGGCGCCACTTTCAGGAAAACCGGCGTTGCGCCAGTTCGAGCGGACATCACCGCCGACAACAAGCCATCGAGCGCAGCTTTGTCCTGCAATGCACGTAGCCCCGGAGTGTTGGGCGAACTGATAT
>JBKJLZ010000116.1:0-4366 GCA_046596705.1 Sphingorhabdus sp.
CGTTAGCCTCGATGAGTGATCGAGTATAATGCTGCTGCTCGCGTAGCGTCTGGTCTGCCAGCGCGTGGACCAACTCTTGGAAAGCCTTTGACTCAAAACCCAATCTGTTCGGGATGCGACGGACATTTGGCGTGAATACGCTCATCGTATGTTGCACAAGACTCTCCCCCCAAGCTGGCTGTGTTAGCAGCCCTCATTCGAATGCCGTCACGCATCCGGTTGCTTCATTATTTGCGACCCCGCGGCAGAGCGGAAATAAGTTCTCATCTAACGCAAGGTTTTGCCTAATCGTTCCTGACGCACAACCTCGGAGTAATACGGTAGCTTCACATGCAAGCCCGATTTGGTCCAAGTTCATTATGGTTTATAGGTATTTATTCTTCTTACTTATTTGGACACCTGTACATTAAGCACCACCCTGATACAGACATCATGCCGAATTCTGGCCTGTCGCTGCGCCCAATTTCGGTCATTCTGCTTGGACCGAAAGAGTATCCCGCAAAAATGCGCATGCCTCACCTTCAGAGATCACTTCGGCATATTTGGCCTGCAAATCAAATAAATTGGCGTCATGGGGTGCGACATGACGGTCGCCGCAGGCGTCGCGCACAATGAAGGGAGCGAAACCATGCTGCAGAGCATCCAAAGCAGTCGCCCGGACACAGCCTGAGGTCGACATGCCTGTGATCAGTAGCGTGTCTATATTTTTGGCAGCGAGGTCCGATGCCAAAGTTGTGCCAAAAAAGGCGGACGCATATTGTTTGGAAACAATTTGCTCGCCGTACATCGGTTGGAGCGAGGGCGGAAACTCGCCCAATGGGGAGCCCTTGACAAATACGCTTAGCGCCGGGATCTTTTGGTAAAACAATCCGCCATCGGCACCGCCGGGCTGGTAAACGACGTTCGTAAAAATAACAGGTATCTTGACCTTGCGGGCAGCGGCCAACAAGCGTTCAGCGCTGGCCAAAGCTTCCTCTGCACCTGCGTAAAGCGGTGATGTCTTGTCCAGATAAGCCATTACGAAATCGACGATCAAAAGCGCCGGGTGCTTGCCAAAGGGTAATAGGCCATCAAACGCGCCTGAATAGTTCGCAGACAGTTCATCTTTGTCAGCCGACATCAAATTGCCCCTATGGCCTGCAGTCTTCCTAGATCATCGGCTGCCAGGCCCAGCAACCCGCCATAAATTTCAACATTATGCTGCCCTACAATTGAAGGCGCGGGGGAACGTACCCCGCTGGGCGTCGCTGATAATTTGGGAAAAGCGCCTTGCATCTTCAACTTGCCAAAGCGTTCGGTCTCAATTTCGATGATTGCCTCGCGTGCCTTGAAATGCGGGTCTGCAAGCATTTCGGGTGCACGATATACGCGGCCCGCGGGGATTGAAAATGCAGTCATCAATGCATCGACTTCGTCAACGGTCATTGTGGCGGTCCATGCATTGATGAGTATGTCGAGTTCAATCTGGTTATGTCCACGCGCGAGATGTGTTGCATATCGCTCGTCGTTACCAAGTTCCGGCCGGCCCATCGCCTCGGCCAACCGTTGCCAGAGCGAATCCTTGTTTGCGCCGATCATGTATTCGCCATCTTTACATGTATAGACGTTCGACGGCGCGATCCCAGGCAGGATAGATCCCGACCGTTCGCGAATGAAACCACCGTGATCATATTCAGGGACCAAACCCTCCATCACCTGCAGTACGCTCTCGTATAACGCGGCATCGATGACCTGTCCCTGACCTGTCTGACTGCGGTGATGCAGCGCAGCCAATATCCCCATGCAACCATAAGTTGCAGTGAGCGTATCGCCAATCGAAACCCCCATCCGACTTGGCGAGCGGTCGGGCTCCCCGACAATATATCGCCAGCCGCCCATGGCTTCTCCAATTCCGCCAAAGCCTGCGCGGTTTGAGTAAGGACCAGTCTGTCCATATCCTGACATGCGCGCGATAATTAAACTCGGTTGCTCGTGCAGCAAAACGTCCGGAGAAAATCCCCATTTCTCCATTGTGCCCGGCTTGAAATTCTCAATCAATATGTCAGCAGTCGCAATCAGCTTTCGGACAAGTGACTGGCCTTCCGCGATACGCAAATTTGCCGACACAGATTTCTTGTTCCGCGACACGACCTCCCACTGAACCTTTTCTTTGCCTTGCCCCCAGACTCGCATGGGGTCGCCATCGCCTGGCGGTTCGACCTTTATGACTTCTGCGCCCATATCGCCGAGCAACTGGCCGCAAAATGGGCCGGCTAGAAGCTGACCCAATTCAATAACGCGCAGACCCTTTAATGCACTCACTCGGCCGCCTCCAACGTCGTCCAAACTGGTCGGACTGGCGCAGCTAAGCCGGTCTCTGCCTCGCAGTTTGCTCGTAAGGCTTCGATGCCGGGACCGTAATTGAACAACGGCAATGTGCCCCGGTCCGCACGCAGTTTGGCACGCAAGGCCTCGGTCGCGGCCAGATCGACAACGCCATCTCCGCTCGCGATGACACCATAATCTTTGGCACCGCTCGCGGTGACGAGCCCTTGAACGATTTCCTTGCCGATGAGTGCCGGATCGCGGTCAAGCGGGTCGCCCCAGCCACCGCCTCCCCATGTGATGAAGTGCAATTGGTCGCCTTCATTGACATGCACTTCTTCGACCTTGTTGCCGATGATATGCGTAGTGCCATTGGCTTTTTCGAGCAGCTTGCGCGCGCGTTTGCCCGGCTCACCGCCATTAACCCCCCAAGGTGGCACAAACCAGCGGTCGTCGTGGATGGAAATCGTCCCGGCCGCCAGGAAGCGGTAAGTCATATGAATACCATTGCCGCCGCGATGCAGGCCAGCACCACCGCTGTCGGGTTCCGTTTCATATCGCTCGATGATCAGCGGGAAATATCGTTCCAAAAATTCATTGGGTACATTGGTGAAGCCCGGCCACAAGGAATGGCCGTCAGGCCCATCGCCCATCGGACGCCCTGGAATGCCGCCAAAGCCAATCTGGAATAGTTGGAACCAGTCGCCTTTTTTGTCGTTGCCCGAATAGAATAAATGCGGGCTGGAGGAAAAACCGGCCGCATTCAGGAATTCCGGTGTTTTTTGGCCCAACAATCCACCTAGAATATCGAAAATGCGGCCCAGCGCATGCGTGCGACCCGAGAGCGCTGCAGGGAATTTTGGTTTCAGGAGCGAACCTTCGGGGATCCGCACGTCGATGAGATCGTAAAAGCCATCGTTGAACAGGATTTGCGGATCGAAGACCATGATCATGTAAATGCCGAAGAACATTTTGAACATGTTTTCGTTCAGGAAAAAGTTGATCGAAGCCTGACTTTGCGGGTCAGTCTCAGCGAAATCGAGCACAACCTTTTCGCCCTCGCGCCACATCGTGCATTTGATCTTGTAGGGGCCTGCGCCCATGCCGTCGTCGCAGATATAGTCTTCGAAGCTGACTGGCTCCTCGCCGATCGCCATTGCAATCAGCGACTTCATCGCGCGATGGTTGCGCGCCAACAACTGCTGCGTTGCCGAGATATAGACATCGTCGCCGAAGCGCGCGGCCATTTCGATAACCCGGCGTGCGGCGACGCGGCATGATGCGATCAGCGCGTTCAAATCGGCCTGACACCAATCGGGCTTGCGCGTCTGATGCATGACGAGCTTCATCAGGTCATCATTATATTCGCCCTTTTTCCAGATCTTCACAGGCGGGATGCGCACACCCTCCTCGAAGATCGAGCGCGCATTGATCGGCATTGAGCCAACGACTTTGCCTCCAATGTCGGACTGGTGACCGAACATGGAGGTATAGGCGATCAAACGCCCGTCCTTGAATACAGGGAGCAGCACCAGCCAGTCGTTCGAGTGACTGACCGCGCCCGCGCATGAATATGGATCGGAGAGAAAGATCATGTCGCCATCTTCCAGCGTGCCGTCGAAATTATCGAGAAAGCCGCCGATGAAGCTGCCGAACTGGCCAACGATCATTTTGCCGGTATGATCGGCAATAAGCGGAAAGGCGTCGCCCTGTTCGCGAATGCCGGGCGACATCGCGGTACGAACGAGCGTTGCGTCCATCTCGATCCGTGCGTTGCGCAGCGCGTTCTCGATGATATCAAGCGTTACCGGATCGATAGCAACCTTGTTGAACGGCGTATTGTTTGTTTCAATGATTATGGCGGGCATGTCGTTCGCCTCCTCAAGCCAGATTGATCATAATGTTGCCGACCTTGTCGACAGTCGCAAGGCAGCCGGTTTCGATAAGCGTGGTCGAGTCCATCTCGACGACAATCGCCGGGCCATGGATGATGTCACCCTGCCGGAGTTTCCCTCTTTCGTAGATGACGGCGGCCTGCTCCTTGCCGTCCATCCACAAACTG
>JBKJLZ010000200.1:0-3990 GCA_046596705.1 Sphingorhabdus sp.
ATAGTGGTTACTGCTCCTTATGTAGATCGGCTTGATATATTATCCGGCACATCGGCTCTTTCGGGTGAGGAGCTTGCGGAGCAAACGCAGGGCCAGATTGGCGACATGCTGACCAGCCTACCGGGGGTTTCGGCCACGAGTTTTAGCCCTGGTGCTTCACGTCCTGTCTTGCGCGGTTTTCAAGGTAACCGAGTTGCGGTGCTGACTGACGGTATCGGCAACATTGACGCGTCTAACACTTCGGCTGACCATGCTGTGACAATCGATGCGTTAACCACCGAGCGGATTGAGGTATTGCGTGGGCCAGCCGTGTTGCTTTTCGGCGGCCAGGCCGTTGGCGGCGCGGTCAATGTCATCGACAAACGGATACCGCGCAAGGTTCCTGAAGAAGCAGTGCATATTGACGCCCAGCTTGGTTATGCCAGCGCGGCAAGTGAATATTCGGGCGGAGCTTCCATCGACGTGCCAGTTAGCGAACGCTTCGTCGTTCATGTCGACGGCAGCTACCGCAACAGCGACGACCAGCGCATCGGCGGTTTTTTACTGTCGCCGTCATTGCGTCGCGAAGCGCTCGATTTCGCCGCCGAGCAAACAGCGATGGGCAACACTGTCGAAGCCGCCAATGCCACAGCACTGGCTGGTTCGCGAGGGCGGCTACCCAACAGCGGCGTAGAAACATGGTCTGCGGGTGCTGGCGCAGCATTCATCGATACTGGCGGTAATCTGGGTGTTTCGTTTAATGTCTATGACACCACTTACGGAATCGCCGAACGCCCCGATTTTGGTGCCGAGCCAGAAGCTGACGGTGTAGCAATCGATTTGCGTCAATATCGTTTCGACCTCCGCGGCGAGGTGGAGTTGGGCGAAGGCCTGCTCGACAAATTACGGCTGCGCACCGGTTACGCCAATTATAAGCATGTCGAACTGGAAGGCGGCGAAATCGGCACTTTGTTCCTTAGCAAGGCCATCGAGACCCGGCTCGAGCTGACACAAAACAACAAGGGCGGCTGGCGTGGCGCCAGCGGTTTGCAATTCCAGACGCGCGATTTTGAAGCGATTGGCGAGGAAGCCTTTGTGCCGCCAACACGCACCAATCAAATCGGCGTGTTTACGCTTCAGGAATTCGGCCTTGGGGGTTTTGAGGCCGAAGTCGCTTTACGCTTTGATCGAGTCAATTTGGCGGCCCAAACACTTGGGATTGAACGTAAGTTCAACAATGTCTCAGCGGCTATCGGGCTTGGTTACAATATCGGCGACCTGAAAATCGGCACCAACATCTCGCGCACCGGCAGGGCGCCATCAGTCGAGGAACTGTTTTCGGACGGTCCGCACATCGCAACGCAATCGTTCGAGATCGGCGACCCGACCTTGCGCAGTGAGCGTAGCTGGAATGGCGAGCTTTATGCGCGCTACGACAGCACTCGCGTCGATTTCACTGCGACTGTTTACGCAAACCGCTTCAACAGCTTCATCTACGAAGGCGAGACTGGCGTAATCCAGGACGACCTTCCAGTTTTCCAGTACTTTCAGCGCAAAGCCCGCGTTTGGGGCGTTGAGGCCGAGGCGAGCGCAATGTTGGGTAGCTTTGGTGGTTTCGACGTAGTTGTTGATGGCGTGGCTGACTATGTCCGGGCCAGCATACGGAACGCTGGTCCCGCCCCTCGTATTCCACCGCTGCGTCTGCTGGGCGGCCTCGAATTGCAAAGCGGCAACCTGGATTTGCGCACAGAGGTTGAATGGACTGCAGACCAAAATCGCGTTGCCAGTTTTGAAACTACAACCAACGGATTTACAATGGTCAATGCCGCAGTCACGTGGCGGCCGTTCGGACGCGACCAAAATATCGCGTTTATCGCCGCTGCCAGCAATATCTTCGATGTAGAAGCTCGCCGTGCCGCGTCTTTTACCAAAGATTTCGTCCCGCTTGCCGGTCGTGATATCAGATTGACCGCGCGTTTCAGTTTCTGATTGTCAGCCGTTGTTCAGTTTCATCTATGCATGAGGGTAATCATATTGGTAGGAGATAGACTATGCGTAAAATTGCCACAGCAATTCTGATTTCGGCGTCGCTGATATTGTCGGCTTGTAATACCGTAAAGGGCCTTGGGCGGGATGTTGAATCGGTCGGTAGTGCGGGTGACCGCGCGACCTAAGTCATATCCAGTCATGGAACTTTTTACGTATCGGTACGTTCAGTAAATGGTTCAATCAGACACGACGTGAACACCATGGAGGTCCATATGCGTAAAATTGCAACAATCATTCTGCTTTCGGCATCATTGCTGGCGACTGCCTGCAACACTGTAAAGGGTGCTGGACGGGATATCGAGTCGGTCGGCGAGGCCGGCGACAAAGCGATTTAACTTCTGTTCAAGAAGAAACGGTGGTCTCGGTTTTCGAGGCCACTTTTTTTTGCCCTCGTTGGGTGAACCAGATCGCTATCAACGCCAGTTCATAGAGTATGCACAGCGGGATCGCGAGCAACAGCTGCGATACGACATCGGGTGGCGTTAGCACCGCGGCTACTGCAAACGATCCGACTATTGCATAGCGTCTCGCACCTTTGAGTTGCTGCAGCGAAACGATACCCGCCTTTTCCAGCAGCATGAGCAGAACGGGTAACAGGAACGAAATACCGAAACCGAAGATGAACTTCATAACGAAATTTAGGTAGTTATCGACTCCAGGCAGTGCCTCTTGTTGAACACCACCGACGTCGCCACCAAAGCCAAGCAGATATTTGAGCGCAATTGGGATGGCCATATAATATGCCATCGCCGCGCCTGCAGTGAATAGCACCGGCGTAGCCAACAGGAATGGCAGAAACGCGCGCTTTTCCTTAGTATAAAGACCCGGCGCTACAAATTTCCATAATTGGGTCGCAAATACAGGGAACGACACGAACGATGCAGCGAAGAACGCAACCTTGATCTCGACAAAAAATGCTTCGAATATCGCTGTATATATAAGCTTGCTTTGGCCCGACGCCAACAAGGGTTGCACCAAAAATCCAAAAATCGGTCGGGCAAAATAAATGGATATGCCGAATGCAACGGCCAGCGCGAGTACCGACCATAATAACCGCCGACGCAGCTCGATCAGATGATCGAGCAATGGCATCTTACTGTCGTCGAGTTCGCTCATATTGCCGGATCGGCTTTTGGTTTTGGCTTGCGCTTAGTTCTAGGTTTCGGCTCGGGAGCCGGAACGGTAAGGTCGGGCTCAACCACTTCCTCATGAAAGGAAGCCGGTGGGTGCGCTTGCATGATCCGGTCATTTTCGGCTTTCCACTTCTTTTCCAAGTCTTGAAGCTCTGACTCGCGGACCATCTCGTCAAAGCCCGAGCGAAATTGCGCCGCGACGCCGCGTGCTTTGCCAACCCATTTGCCGACTGCACTTAACACACGCGGCAGATCCTTGGGGCCGATCACAACAAGTGCGACCAGCATCACCAGCAAAAATTCAGATGACGCGATGTCAAACATCGGTAGCCCTGTTCAGCGCTAAATCTGGATCAAAGCGTCTTATCGCTCTGCTTCTCGGCATCAATCACGGTTGGCGGCGATTCGATAAGTGGCGGAGCTTTCGGCGCTTCTTCTTCTTCACTCATACCTTTTTTAAAGCTTTTTATACCCTTGGCAACATCGCCCATCATGTCGGAAAAGCGACCTTTGCCAAATAAAAGCAGCACCAAGATGCCGACAATAAGCCAATGCCAGATGCTAAATCCACCCATATCAAACTCCTAACGGGGCAACCCCGGGTCGCGGCGACCCGTGTCGTCCGCTCTAACTTGACACTATCTAGTCATTATCGTCGGTGATTTCCAGTTCGCCGTCACTTTCTTCGCTGAAATGCATATCGCCAAACGCTGCATCAACCGGATCAAGAAGGCCAGCGGCTTTAAGATCGTCAATACCTGGCAAATCCTTGCGGCTCACCAGTCCGAAATGCGTTAGAAAACCCACCGTTGTGGCATAGATCAATGGC
>JBKJLZ010000227.1:0-2674 GCA_046596705.1 Sphingorhabdus sp.
GAGATTTTCTGCACGGCCACGCTTTGCCTGTGTGAACTTCCAAATGCAATCTGGTTGCTTGCAGTTAAGCCTAGCAATGCTAATCCTTATGAATGCTTATTTTTGCCCTCGCGATGGCCGCGCCGACGCCGTTTACCGAAATTCACCAGCGCGATATATTGTGTGTGGTCGAGCTTGCAGTTGTTGCCGACGAACAACGGCGAGGTGTGACGCGAGGCCCGGATGTGCAGGCAGACGGCAAACGCTGGGCCGGCCTCGTCGGCACGCGAATTGTGCAAGAAACTGGCCAGCCACGCGAGCTGGTGGCTTTTGCGATGAACGAAGCGGCGAAGGCGCGCGCCGGGCGGGTGGTCGCGAACGATGCGGGTTCGGCATGCATTCGGCAGATGAAAGCCGAGCTTGCGATTGCCGACGCCGTCAATTCGCCGTTGCCTAAACCGGTTAAGACGCGATGACCCTCCGCCCGTTCCATTTGGCATTTCCGGTGCACGATCTCGCGGCGGCTCGGGAATTTTACGGGCGAGTCATTGGCTGCAAGGAGGGGAGGTCATCAGACCACTGGACCGACTTCGATTTTTATGGCCACCAGATCGTCGCGCATCTTGACGCCGCGCCGCGTACGGTCATCAGCAATTCGGTTGACGGCCATAAGGTTCCCGTCCCGCATTTCGGCATTGTGCTCACAATGGCGCAGTGGGAGGAGTTGGCTGCACGGCTGAAATTAGCAGGTGTCGAATTCGGTATCGATCCGCATATTCGGTTCAAAGGCGAAGTTGGCGAGCAAGCGACTATGTTTTTTAAAGACCCAAGCGGCAACGCTTTGGAGTTCAAGGCATTTATCGACGATAGCCAGCTATTCGCGCGCTAGCCCGTCTGGCTCCTCAGCCGCTTGCTCGATGACCGGTGGCGCATTGACAGCTTGTTTATCTGCCGCTTGCTCATCGACCAACATCGTGGGTTGGCCATCAATTGGCTTCACATCATCGTCGTTAAAGCTTTGATCATCTTTTTCTTCCGGAATCTCTGCCTGTGGATCGGTAGCGTCGGCCGCCGGCTCGGATACGTCTACTGGCGGAACAGGCATGGGTTTTGCTTCTGGTTCCACGACATAGAAATAGGCTGCCATCAACAGCAGAATCGCGCCGGTTCCGGCGGCGATAAACTTGACTATGAAGCGTGAGCTTTCGTCCATATTTTCGACCTTATGCGATAATCATTACCATAAGGTTAGATGCGACTAGCCGATTGCTCCATCGTGGTCACGCCAGCGCATTTTTCGCTGCTGTCCGCGCCTTGTCCGCTCAGCATTCCAGCGGCGATGAATCCTCCAACGACGAGAACGACAAAAGCGATGCTGATCAGCGTCAGATATTTTTCCAGGAATTTCTTGATGGGCGCGCCAAATTTCCAGAACAGGAATCCGACCAGAATAAACTGTGCGCCGCGGCTGAGGATGCTTGCCCATAGAAAAGTGAAAAGGTTCATCTGGATGAACCCGGCGGTGAGAGTGATGAGTTTGAAAGGGATTGGCGTTGCACCCTTGATCAGGATAATTTCGGCGCCATATTCGCGCATGTAACACGCGGCGGCGGGAAAGCTGTCCCATAACCCAAGCGCCTTCAACAGCGAGACGCCGATAGTCTCGTAAGCAAAATATCCAATTGCATAGCCGAACAATCCGCCAACAACCGATGCTAAAGTGCAGATGACGCCGTAACGCAATGCCTTGTCGGGCCGCGCAAGACACATGAGGCCGAGCATCGGGTGCGGCGGAATGGGGAAGAACGAGCTTTCGACGAAGGAGATGATGGCCAGCCAGCGTTCGGCATGGCCATGGCCGGCTTTGTCCATCGTCCAGTTATAGAGGCGTGTCAGCATGGGGTGCGCGGCTATCCGTCTTTCGCGGCCTTGTCCAAAGAAATAAGCCTCCCATAAGCCCATCCGATGCCAATGAGCGTAATGCCGAGGCCGAGGAACGACAGGATGCGTAACAGGCCGGTAAGCGCGGCGGCGTCGATGAGGAATACTTTTAACGTGACCGCAGTTAGCAGCGATAATCCAGCCACGCGGAGCAATTTGTTTGCGCGAGTCATGCCGATCACCAGCCAGCCGATCGCCAACGCCAGCAGCCCCGCTGAATAGAGGTAATTCTCACCAGTGCCGACGCTCGCTCCCGCAATCAGGTTACCCTGAACCGCTTGGCGAATAGTAGCGAGGACAGTGACGATCATCGCGCCGAGGCTTAGACCGAGAAGCCCGGGTACAAAACGCGGCGGTGCCTCTTTTGCCATCAGCCATAGCCAATAAGCGGTCAGCGCCAGATGCGCAGTCACGAGGTTGGCAACGGGCACTGGCCCGACGCCTTGCGCCACCATGACCGGATTGAGCAGCAACAGATCGAACCAGACGATGCGGAACAATGCGACCGCGGTGAGCACCCATCCGACGTTGGCAAGGCTGAGCCAGTTCCGTGTTTTGGCGAAGCTTAAAGCCGCGAATGCGAGACCGAACAAAATTTGCGTGAAAATTGCGCGCTCGGCGAATCCTAGACGGACGAAATCGCCCGGACCGTCAATCGCGGCCGGTTGCTTTGCGATCAGCCATAAAAATGCCGCCACGCCTGCTCCGCCGATAAAGAAGGCCAACGTGCGGGTTTTGCGACCCGTGGCGAAGC
>JBKJLZ010000017.1:0-6453 GCA_046596705.1 Sphingorhabdus sp.
ATTGGGTTGCCAATGCGGCGCGCCTAAGCCGGACAGGGCAGGGACAAGGTAGACGCCGCCATTGTCGAGCACGCTGCGCGCCAGCGGTTCGGTTTCGGCGGCGTTGGCAATCAGGCCGAGATCGTCGCGGAGCCACTGGACGAGGCTACCGGCAACGAAAACCGAACCTTCGAGCGCGTAATGGCGCTCGCCGTTCAGCTGATACAATACCGTGGACAGCAACCGGTTTTTCGATTGCCGCAACGTCCGGCCGGTCTGGGTCAGAACGAAAGCGCCTGTGCCAAAGGTCGCCTTGGTCTGACCGATGGCGAAGCAGCCCTGGCCGATAGTAGCCGCCTGCTGGTCGCCGGCCATGCCGCAAATCGGGATGGCGCCGCCGAACAGATCGGACATCGTAGTACCGATGCTGCCAGCACAATCCACAATTTCCGGCAGAATTTCGCGCGGAACGCCGAACAAATCGGTCAGCCCGTCATCCCAGCCGCTGCTGCCAATCGCCATCAGTGCGGTGCGGGACGCGTTGGTGGCGTCGCTGACGTGCAGGCCACCTGTCAAACGGAAGACGAGATAACTTTCGACTGTGCCAACCGCTAGATGCTCACCCGCGTCGTTCAATTGAGACCAGTTTTTAAGCGCCCAGCCAATTTTCGATCCGGAAAAATACGGGTCTAACAGCAATCCCGTCTTGGCTTGAACCACCGGCTCCTCGCCGCGCGCTTTTAAATCAGCGCAAATGTCTGCGGTCCGCCGGTCTTGCCAGACTATCGCCGGAGCAAGCGGCTCACCCGTTCGCTTGTCCCAAAACACAATTGTTTCGCGCTGGTTGGTAATTCCGATCGCCGCTATTTTATCAGCACCACCCGCCTTTGCCACCATCTCGCGAGCACATTCGAGTGTCAGGTTCCAGATTTCGGTGGCGTCATGTTCGACCAGGCCGGGGGCAGGATAATGCTGGGTAAGCGGGCGCTGACAGCTTCCCAAGCTTTTCCCATCCGCCGCAAACAGCATCGCTCGCGTCGAAGTCGTTCCTTCGTCGATAACCAGAATGTGCTCGTTCATACCTCAAGCGCTTTCAAACGACGGCCTTCCGCGCTCCAGATGAATACCGCACGGTTTCCGAATACCAGACGGTTAACGGCTAATGATACTAACACCGAAGTCGCCAATACGATTACCATGACGTCGATATAATGAAGCCAGGCGATGCCCATATGCTGATAAAAGGTTTCGCCTACATATAACGTATCTGGCTTGTACAGGATGAAGTTGTGAAACGCATAACTGCCTACACCCCACAGCAAGCCGAATATTGCCGCACGCGCGTCAACGTTACGGAACAATAGCCCGACGATGAAGGCTGACAAAATCGGCATTGACGAAAGTCCGTTCAGTTCCTGCAACAGATTGATAATGCTTTTGGCATTTTCGAACACTGGAACCAGCAGGATCGATGTGACAGTAAGGACCGAGGAAACAATCGCCGCCAATCGCCAGTGATTGGCAACGGGGCGAATGAATTTATCATGAAAATCGACCGAGTATAACGCAACCGCTCCATTAAGGATTGCGCTGGTATGCGCGATTACGGCGGCCGCCATCATTGCGGCGAACGCGCCTGACATCCAGTCTGGCAGTACAAAATCGACCAATCGACCGTATGCCGCGTCGTCGATATCGCCGAACAGCTTGAACGCCACAACACCGGGAATGACTACAATTGCCGGGATTACCGATATCCGCACGACTGCTGCTGCCAGCACACCCTTTTGCGCCTCTTTGACGGTAGGCGCGGTCATCGCCTTTTGGGTGATAATCTGGTTGGTAGACCAGTAGAATATCTGGATGAAGATCATACCGGTGAACAGCGTGTGGAACGGGATGGGCGATTCGATGCTGCCGATCATCGACGTGCGTTCGGCCGGAACTGTAGACAGATCAAAATCGACTGCGGCCAGTGCCAATATCACGACGAGCAAGGCGATCGAAAGCACGCCAATGCCTGAATAGGTGTCCATCACCGCAACCGCGCGCAAGCCGCCCGTGATAGTGTAGATCGCGGCGGTAATCGCCATCGGGGCTGCAAACCACAGCAAAGACCAGTCGACGCCGAACATCGATTTCAGAAAAAGACTACCCGAATACAACGCCGCGGGGAGATAGATAAGTACAGCCCCGATCAGAAAAAGCGCCGAAATGACGGTACGGATGCTGCCGCCATTATAGCGTTTTTCGAGCAGTTCGGTGACCGTGGTGCAATTGTTTCGATAATAGATTGGTACAAAAACATAAGCCAATATCAGCAATCCGACAAAGCCTGAAAGCTCCCACCAGGCGAGCAGCAGCATCTGGTTGCCGTTCATGCCGACCAGTTGCTCGGTGGACAGGTTGGTCAGCGTTATCGAACCCGCTACAAATAACCAGCTTAGGCCACCGCCAGCCAGAAAGACTTCACGCGTTGAGCCGCTATCTGCGACGCGTTTGGCGCCCGCTCCATGGACCTTCCAATATGTAAGCACCGCGATAAGCAGTGTAAGCGCCACGAAAATACCGATTTGTGCGGCACTATTTGTTCCCTGAAACATTAACCCTCCCCTAGGGATATGGCGGGCGCGACATCGGCGCTTGCTCTTTTCCCTTATTTGCGAAACTACCTGCCACCAACGAAAATACAATCGCAGAAATCTGTTATTGTAACAATCGTCGATAAATTTCTAGGGGGGTATGTGCAACATCTGCGTTTCAATGCCGGGAATACCACCATTATGTTTGCCTGCGCCGTCGGCAGGCCGCTTTCCATTTGCTATTGGGGCAGCCGGTTGTCGGAAGCGGTGTCAGCGAACGAAATCGAGGCGTTATTGGCTCGACAAGGGATGCACGGTGCAGCCGATGTTCCGCTGCCGGTATCGCTGGCGATGGAGCCTGGGCTAGGTCAGCCGATGTTAAACGGTTTTGCGGTGCACCGTGACGGTACGGATTGGGGAAGCCTGTTTGCCGTTAGCAAAGTTGACGCCACCGCTGACGGCGCGACAATTGAATGTACTGACGTCCGAACCAAGCTTGCTCTTACATATTGCATCGCGTTCGATGGCATCACTGGGGTTCTGACCATCGGTTCCACGCTTCGCAATGATGGTGACACGACTCTCGATGTGAATGAGATGGCAACCGGGTGCTTACCAGTGCCGCAGACGATGACTCACATTATCGGCTTCACTGGCCGGTGGACGCAGGAGTTCGGGCAGGAGCGGATTAGCCGAAGCGCAGGAAGCTATTTACGCGAAAATCGCAGCGGTCGGACATCACATTTCAGCTATCCAGCGGTGTGGCTGGCGGCGGCGGATACGGGCGAGCAAGCGGGTGAAGTGTATGGTTTCCATCTGGCTTGGAGTGGCAATCACCGGTTACGCGTCGATACGCTGACCGATGGACGGGTTTTTGCAAGCCTTGGCACATTGCTTTTTCCAGGGGAAATCAGGCTTGCGCCCGGTGAGGCCTTTGCCAGCCCGGATATTGTCGCTGCTTACAGCGCTGACGGTTTCAGTGCACTAAGCCGAAAATTCCACGCGCATGTCCGTGCAAAGCTGCTTCGTCCCGAAATGCGCGCCAAGCCGAGGCCGGTGCATTATAATACGTGGGAGGCAGTCTATTTTAATCATGATGTCGAGCGGCTAAAACAACTCGCAACGCGCGCCGCTAACATCGGGGTCGAACGGTTCGTGCTTGATGATGGCTGGTTCGGCGCGCGGCGGAATGACGGCGCAGGTTTGGGTGATTGGGTGGTTTCCGATGCTGTTTACCCCTCAGGCCTAGGGCCGCTGATTGATCACGTTACCGGTCTTGGCATGGAATTCGGGCTTTGGTTCGAGCCGGAAATGGTAAACCCCGACAGTGACCTGTACCGAGCGCATCCCGATTGGGTGCTCGGCATTGAGGGCATCGACCAGATACCTTTCCGAGGCCAATATGCACTCGATATCTCACGCCAAGAGGTCGCCGATTATCTGTTTGGGCGGATCGATGCGATCTTGAGTGAGCATGATATCAGCTACATCAAATGGGATATGAACCGCGACCTTAGCCACCCCGGCGGCATGAGCGGACAAACGCGGGCTTATGCGCAAGTGTCTGCGTTATATGCTTTGCTTGCACGCATTCGCTCCGCGCATCCGTCTGTCGAAATCGAAAGCTGCTCCTCGGGCGGCGCGCGTGCCGACATGGGTGTGCTGGCACATAGCGACCGGGTTTGGACGTCGGACAGTAATGACGCGCTCGATCGGCAACATATTCAACGCGGTGCGAGCTTTTTCCTGCCACCTGAGGTGATGGGTTGCCATGTCGGCCCGGCGCATTGCCATGTGACCGGCCGTCGGCTGTCAATGGCAATGCGCGCCGCGACCGCGTTTACGGGACATATGGGGCTGGAACTTAACTTGCTTACCGAACGCGAAAGCGATTTGGTGCAGTTGAAAGACGCAATCGCACTTCACAAACAGCACCGTGCGCTTTTGCACAACGGTGAACTCTATCGGCTTGATATGCCGCCGCACATGTTGACGATGGGCGTCGTAGCGCATGAAAAAGACGAGGCCCTGTTTTCGGTGGCCTATCTTACAAGCGAAAAGAATGTGTTGCCCGACCGCCTTTGCTTTGCCGGGCTCGACGCGGCGCGCCGTTACCGGCTTAAGCTAATTTGGCCGAGGAACTGGTCGGCCATTAAAGGGCCATCGGCGATTGAACAATCAGGGATTAATGAGGACGGCGCAATGTTCAGCGGTGAAGCGCTCATGGCGGTAGGCATCCAATTACCCGCTTCACATCCTGAAACGGTTTTGCTGTTTCATCTCACAGCGGAGACCGGAGCTAACTGACGATCCTCGGTTGATTGCTCGATAAATCTTCTGGCGAGACTCAAATCGGCTACAAAAGCTGCGCGTTCGCGTTCGGCCGCTTCCGCATCGGGCAAACGCAACAAATAGCTTGGATGGATAGTGACCAGCACGGGTACGCCTTCGCTGCTTTGCAATATCTGCCCGCGATTTGCACCGATCGCGATAGACTTGCCTGTCAAGCTTCGTGCCGCAGTCGCGCCCAATGCAACGATCAGGTCGGGCTGCACGATCTTGATTTCACGTGTCAGCCACCAACGGCAATGGTTGATCTCGCCAACATTGGGGCGATCGTGAATCCGGCGTTTTCCCTGCGGCTTGAATTTAAAATGCTTCACCGCATTGGTGACATAAGCCGCCGATCTGTCGATGCCGGCCTCCGCAATTGCTCGGTTTAGAACCTGCCCAGCCGGTCCGACAAATGCCTTGCCTGCTATATCCTCCTGATCGCCCGGTTGTTCGCCGATGAAAAACAGCCTTGCGTCGGTCGGCCCTTCACCAAAAACCAGTTGCGTTGCGGGGCCGTATAAGGGGCAGCGTCGGCAACTCGACGCGTCAGCTTTCAACCGATGCCAATCATTACCGTCATTTGCAGGCTCGACGATCTCACGCTCTATCATCGCGACCTCGCGCGTTTGCGCAGACTTGATTAACGCCGATACCAAGGCTGTTTCGGGCATGTTGTGCCAATATTTCTTGGGCATTTCCTTCAACATCGCCTTCACCTTCAACCGCGCTGGATTGAAGATCGAGCTATAATAGGTTTTCCACTGATCCTCGACCGCGTCTTCGGAAGGCGCGTCTTCCTTGCGAGCGGACGGTCCTTCCTGCAATGTATTGCGGTCCCAGTGAACCGAGATTTGCGGCGTCAGTATCGACCAGTGCATCCCGGCAAAGCGGCGAACGAAAAAGCTCGCATTGCGCCGCACGATATGATGCTCTGGTTCGAACCAGGCGACATAGGTCTCGCCTCTTTCGGTCTCGATTTGCCGAAACCGCACAAAGGCTCGCATCTTGTGAATGTCGCGCCGCACCTCTTTTGCGAGCACCGCCAGCTTGCGAACTAATGGATCGGTAGCGTCTTCCATCCGACGACGGCGCGACCGGACATCGACCAGCAACTGGTAGAGCAGTGAGAAGCGTTCGGGATCATTATGGCAGATCACCGTCTGCGCCAGATCGACAAAGGCCTTTGGTACACCAAACGGCATTTGCGAAGTGGTAAGTGTCGTGGGCGACGCGAACAGGTCAACCGGCCGCTCGCCTACTTGCCAGATTATATCATGCGGTGCTGCCTGAATACGCACCAGCCCGCGCGCCTGATCACGCCAGGCATCGAAATCATCTTCCGCCGGAAGGATTGCAGTGATCACGCGAACAATTCCAGTTGCTCGACCTTCGGCGCCAGAAGCGCTCGCAAATCCTGAGCATCGGTTAGCGCACCTGGCGACCAGCCCTCTGCAATCAAAAATGGCCTGACCTTGGCCACCGACACTGTCAAACGTCCCACATCTTCAAGCCGCAACCGTCGCCAGCGGCGTGCCCGAACGATAGCATCGACTGCCTT
>JBKJLZ010000255.1:0-3112 GCA_046596705.1 Sphingorhabdus sp.
ATCGACTACGGCAAAATCGATAACGAAGAGAGCGGAGCGTCTGAAGATGACCGCGAATATGGTGCCCGCAGATATCTTCTTTTTTACCCCACCGCTGATTGCTGGACCTTGGTACAAGACGGGTCAGCCGATCCAGTCAGTTAGAGCGGCCAAAAAAACTCCGCATTCAGAGAATTTGGGCGATGCCGATTAGTCGAAGCTCGCATCATACACCAAACCGATTCCTGATGTATTGCCTTGCTTAACAGTAAGAGCAGTCCAATCCTCGCCTGCTTCGTAGCCAAGACTAATGAAGGCATTTTCGTGCAAATCCGTCACCAAGTACCTTGCCGTAGTTGGACGACAGCCATGTTTTTTAATCGCAGCCGCAAAACCACGCAATTGTTGAGGATTTGCCGCCCCACGGTTTCGAACTGGAGGGATCAATCTAATAACTGACCGCGCAGCTTGAACCGACGGACAGCGGAATGCTCGGTTCACTTTTGATCCGATAGGCAATATTCCGTTCGGCGCATGAAGTAGCTTCCAACGGCTCAAAGTTAGTGGCGGATATTTTACGTTTCCTGTGTCGGACGATCGCATTGAAGCAGCCGCTGCGAAATTAACTTGCTCGAACTGCCTTGCTCCATTTTGATTATGATTTGTTGCAATTGAATTGGCTTGCTCATTCGCTTTAGTTGGCATGTATGCAACACAGCGAAACCAGCCATGTCCACCTTGAACGCCGATTTGCGCCTGCCCCGCGCGCTGACCGTTGGGGCAAACAAAAGTCTTTGCGTGGACTGGTTCGGGAGCAAGGAATGATGAAAAAGATGCCGCAGCAAACAAAGGAACTGTAATTTTAATGAAAGCCGGCATTCTCATTATAAGGCACCTATCTGCGTGAATCTGATAGCTATTGCATGCCTAAGTGCCTACCTTTTGCACGTCAACCGAACACGAGACTTGAATAGGCTAGCACAGCCTTTCCTTGTAACACGGTGGTATTAACTCATAGAAAATATTCATGTTTTTCAGATAGTTGAAGTATTCTGAACCGCAAGTTTTGTCCGGCCACGGCGATGTACTGGTACTTCTCCACAGGTATTGCACCACCACATCGGATCTGATCAAATCAGTAAAACTTCAACCTGCCATTTTCGTTAGAGCAATTGCCAGCCCTGCCACAGTAGCCGGATTGCGACGTAGCCGACGAGCACCGCGGTCAAGCGGCGCAGCCACTCAGGTGTTAACAACTTCAAAACAAAATAGCTGCCTACCTGGCCGCCAACCAATACAGCCAACATCAGCGGCCAGTATTCGGCAGCAGGGTTCATTAGCGATACCGGCCCCGCCTTAACCAGTTGTCCGGCAATGCCGGTGATCGAATTGATCAGGATATAAAGCGATGCAAAGGCAGCGATCCGTTTTGCATCAGCCCACCGGATAAGGTGAAGCACAGGCGACATGAATATCCCTCCGCCAATGCCAGATAGCCCGGCGAGCAATCCCACAGCACCGGAGACAGCAAGTAATAAGGGTTGCGGCAGACGCCATGTATTAAAAGTCTCAACGCGGACTAACAGAACAATCGACGACAGCAACAAACCGCTGCCCAATAAAAGATAAAACACCGACTGCTTCAGCGGGACGAGTCCGCCAATGAAAGCCAGCGGCGCAGACACGGCAACCAACGGCAAGACCTGCCGCCAGTCGATCAGTCCAGCACGCGCGAACCTAATCGTCCCGCCGGTCACTACTATGATATTGCACAAGAGCGCGATGACCGGGATCAACCGGTAATCCACGTCCGATAAAGCAAGCAGCGCGCTGTATGTTGATCCACCGCCAAAACCGACCGACGCATAAACAAGCGCGACGACAGCGAACAGACCCGCCAACCAGAACATGCCCGCCCTTCCCTAGCTCGGCGCCGTCAGTAAGCGCCGTGGCAATGCTTGTATTTTTGGCCAGATCCGCAAGGGCACGGGTCATTGCGGCGAATGTCGGGATTTCCGGCAAACGGATCGGTCGCCCGCGATGCTGGTCGAGACGCTATCGTACTCGTGATCAAGCCACTCGACGCCGCGTCGAAGTCATCACTATCGTCTTCACCCGTAAAAGGATCAATATGTGTTGTCAGAAAATCGGGCAGCTCGGGCAATTCCGGTCGGCTATTTTCTTGTTCAGCACGAAATTCATTGGTTGCGATTGTTTTGGTAACGTCCTCGCGGATTGCCGACAGCATCCGTTCAAACAACCCGAACGATTCCTGTTTATATTCGTTAATCGGGTTTTTCTGAGCGTAAGCCCGCAGATAGATCACCTGACGCAATGCATCGAGCGTTGAAAGATGTTCTTTCCAATGATGGTCGAGCGTTTGCAGCAGAATGCTCTTTTCAACCTGGCGCCACACAGTTTCGTCGAGATCGACGCTTTTTGCCTTAAACTTGTCAGTTGCCATATCGGAGATCCGCGTTTCAATAATTTCTGGCTCGATTTCTTCTTCCTGCAACCAGCTATCGAGATCGGGCGCGAGGCCGAGCTTTTCGGCGCATTGCTTTTTCAGGCCTTCGACGTCCCACTGTTCGGGATAAGTGCCGACCGGGCAATATTCGCCGACCATGGTATTTACTGTATCATTGCGCATATCGTCCACGACGTCATCGACAGTGTCCGCGTCCATTATGTCGCTTCTTTGTTCATATATTACTTTTCGTTGATCATTCATGACATTATCATATTCAACAAGCTGCTTGCGGATATCATAATTACGCGCTTCAACTTTCTTTTGCGCGGTTTCGATCGCTTTGGATAACCATTTTCCGCCGATCGCCTCGCCATCGTCAAGCGATGAATTCATCATCTTGGCAAACAGCGTTTCAGACCCGAAAATCCGCAACAGATCATCGTCGAGCGACAGATAGAAACGCGACAGACCGGGATCGCCCTGACGCCCCGAGCGACCTCGTAGCTGATTGTCGATACGCCGGCTCTCATGGCGCTCGGTGGCGAGCACGAACAAACCGCCGGCCTCGATCACCTGCGCTTTTTCCGCTGCGATTTCGGCCTTTAGCGCCTCAACGGCGGTATCGCGTTCCGCCCCTTCTGGCATCTCGCCAAGCTCATCATC
>JBKJLZ010000262.1:0-3081 GCA_046596705.1 Sphingorhabdus sp.
GTGCCGACGTTGGGGGGCAGCGATGCATTAAGACCTGAAAAGTGGCCGTAGGCTATGCCAATCGGCACATGATACAGCCGCGTCTTGGCTTGATCCAGCTCCGCCTTATGCTCATCAAAAATGGCCGCGGAAGCGTGCTTGCGATTGCGTGTTTTGAACATGGCCCGTCTTCAAAATTTGAATAACGCACGAATGCATGGTCAAAAGCCGCCTGACAACCGCGTTATTAATTCTTGGGGCTTGGCGCTGGCTTCCTATATGGATGAATTTGCCTTCGGTAGAGCTTTTCCAGAGGACAAAAGCAAATCAGTTAGGGGACTGGTTGGCTCATCTCGCGAGCAGGCATGTGCGGCCGATTATCTGGCTATATTCGCGCGCAACTTGTGCAACTTATCGACGATCAATCAATCGGCAAGCTGCGCTGCTCGGCTAACAAGTCGCTACGCTCAAGAAGCAAGCGATCCTCTTCGCGGAGCAGTTGACGTCGGCGTTCTTCGGTCAAGGTCTCTTTTTCCTCCAGTGTGCGGCTGATAGACGCAAGGCGGTCGCGAATGCTAGTTAGGCGGTCACGGATGTCAGTTCGGCGCTTGTCGAGTTCAGCGCGGCGTTTTTCAACAAGGTAAATGCCAAAACCTTCGTCATATGCGGCACTAAACGCGGTGCTAGCACAAATACCATTATAGTTCCTGCCAGCCAAGCCCCAGCGGTACCCGTTATCAGGTTCACAAAAAGCTTTGGTGCCTGCAGCAAAGCCGGCGGAATATTCGGCTTCGTCAATTTCTCGTCCTTGTTTGCCGCAAATCTTGCTAACTTTAAGCTGACGATCTGTCTGGTCAGCATTGTCCATCGCGGCTGCGTGACCGATGTCGTATGAACTGTCGTTGATGCAGCTTTCACGCGAAATGGGCGCGCATCCAAGCAAAGCAAAGGCTGCGAGCGTTGAAATCCCAAGAAATATCGCTCGCATCACATCCTCTTAACATCAATTACTTTAACCGATGCGCGCGCCAAGCATATCGGGAGCACATATCGCCTTGAGCACGACCACTAGCTAACAAGGCGAGCAATCACAGCGCTCATAATGTACTAGTCGGTCAATCTTGTCGTGTTGTGATGCGACTTCGCCATACTCAACCGCAGCTATAGCTTGCATTTAATGAGCATGGAGATCCAGCGATGGTTTGGTCAGCGGCATTGTTTGTTCCTGCATTTCTCTTTTCTAGCGGCGCAATTGCGCAATCGGATCGCACGGTACCGGAGATGAAAGAACAATGGCACTACAGTTGCCGTGTTGAAAAACAGAATGCGCATGGAACATTGGTTTTGATCCGGAACTTTGCGGAAAATGGAACCCTTGAGAGTGGCGATGTCGCGTTATGGAATGCTGCAGGATATGATCCGTCCAAACCGAAGCGGCCGATTAATTGGGACTGGAGTTACTATTGGGCTGCACACCGTGATTTTGACGTCAAATCCCGCGAGATTGATTTAAAAATCAGGATAGCGCTTGATAAGCCGATGCCCAACATTGCTTTGTTGCGGATACATCGGCCCTTTCCGGTTTTGCCGGCAGGCATTATCGATAGTGCGGGTTTGATGACCGAGGTCTTTGGTAATGGAGAACGCGACCCCGGCGGCGGGCGAGGAAGCTTTCCGCTGGGCGATCTGCTTGCCTATGCAGAAGGATTCGATCAACTTGAATGGGCACTCACGAATTTTTCGCCGGTGACCGGCTTTGGCACGCCCATTAAGGTCGGCACCTTGGACGTAAGAGGTTTTCGCGAAGGCCTGGCAGAATTACCAGAACTCAAGCGCCAATTGAACACCAAATCAACCAAAGTTCGCCGAAATTGCGAACGCCAAATACAAACCCCTAGGATGTTGCATTACCATGATTTGATCAGTCCTGCCCCTACCACGCTTCCAATCAGGTAATGGTGGAACTTCTTTTGACCAAGAACACGGGCGGGCCAGATCACTTTCCCTTATCGCCTAAATCGCTGACTGCTGGCTTATCCTGCGCGCTTTCAACCGCTTTCCCACGGAAACTATCGCCTTGATCGCTGGCATCAGCTCTTCCCCTTGGTCGGTCAGTTGATACTCTACTGAAGGCGGCGAGGTAGGCATGACCGACCTGGATATGATGCCGGAATCAGCCATCTCGCGCAGGCGCGCCGTTAGCACCTTGGCTGATACTTCAGGAATATCTCGGCGCAATTCGCTAAACCTTCGTGGACCACCACTCAAATGCCATATGATGTTAGGGGTCCACAGGCCTCCGATAAGCTGCATGCATTCGCCTAAAGGACATAAGGGCTCCATTTCTTCCGATCGATTTTTTCTTACCTTCAGGGCCATGGCTTATCTCGGTTACTGGGCGGTAACTGGAGAATTCCTGTCACCTCTTGCGTCTACAGTTACATATTCATAGCTAGTTACTTCAGGTAATCAATATCGGTTACTGAAGGAAACTAGAGATTGCATGACTGTGGATACGAAAAATCACTTTGTTACAAAGCTTGGTCTTGAATTGCCTCTTATTCAAGGGCCGTTTGGGGGCGGCCTGTCGACCATTGAACTTACGGCGGTCGTTTCCAATCTGGGCGGTCTGGGTTCATTCGGTGCTCATCATTTAGATGGTGATGGTATCGAGGGCATCGCTACTGCAATTCGCGGCAAGACTGACAAAGCATTTGCGCTCAATCTGTGGGTTGGTGACCACGATGCTGGCGGCGACGATATGTCGGAAGCAACATTTGAGCGGGCATGGGCATTTTACGCGCCTTTTTTTGCGGAATTCGGACTAGATCGGCCCGCCGCACCCAATTTCTATCACCCCAAGTTTTGCGATCAGATCGATTCACTAATCGCGGCTCGACCTGCGGCCTTTAGTTTCGTTTTCGGAATCCCTTCCTCACAGATTCTCGAAGAGTGCCGCCGGTTGGGTATCCTGACAATCGGAGCCGCCACAACAGTCGCCGAGACAGATGCGCTGGACGATGCAGGCGTAGATGCAATTATTGTATCTGGTTTCGAGGCAGGCGGACATCGACCGTCCTTCATCGACCGGGCCGAAGACAG
>JBKJLZ010000293.1:0-4069 GCA_046596705.1 Sphingorhabdus sp.
CGCTGACGAAGCGGGAGAGCATCCCTTAGTGGGATCGCCGAAGGAGCAACCGCCCCGGAATCTCTCAGGCAAAAGGACCGCTTTGGCTTTTGCGACACTCTGGAAAGCGTTTCTGCCTAGGCAGTAACCACCGAAGGTGTAAGCCGGTTTTCCGGCGAAAGCTCTCAGGTTCCGTGACAGAGGGGGCAGTCAATATGTGCCATCCGGTGCGTATTGCTGCGACTCTTGAACGGAATGAATGATGAGCGACGAAGAATTTGAAGCGCCAGAATTGCCATCGGAGGAATTGCCCCTCGGTTCGTGGCACCGTGCGCGCGGCGCGCGTATGGTCGAGTTCGCCGGCTATCATATGCCGATCCAGTACGAAGGCATCATGGCCGAACATGCGTGGACTCGTGAGAGCGCGGGCCTTTTCGACGTCAGCCATATGGGGCAGTTAATGTTGTCGGGTGAAGGCGCGGCGGCGGCGTTGGAAGCTATCGTCCCTGGCGATATTTCTGCGCTTAAAGAAGGGCGGATGCGTTATTCTCTTCTACTTGCCGAGGATGGCGGGATACTTGATGACCTGATGATTACTGCGGCTCCAATGGGAATCTATCTCGTTGTTAACGGCGCGGTCAAATGGGATGACATCAGTTATCTGCGCCACCAGTTGCCCGATGATATCACGATAAACCATATGGACGACCGTGCGCTGCTGGCGTTGCAGGGGCCCAAAGCCGTCGATGCGCTAGTGCGCATTGTTCCTGGCGTTGACAGCCTTTATTTCATGGAAGCCGATATGTTTTTATGGGGGCATGAACCGCTGTGGATCAGCCGTTCAGGCTATACTGGTGAGGATGGCTTTGAAATTTCCATCCCTGCCGAACATGCTGCAACCTTTGCCGATGCTCTGTGTGCGCAGCCCGAGGTCAAACCCATCGGATTAGGCGCACGCGACTCGCTTCGCCTTGAGGCGGGACTACCTCTTTATGGACACGATCTCGACGATGCGGTTGACCCGGTGCAGGGCGACCTTTCTTTTGCGATATCCAAGCGCCGTCGGGAAGAGGGTGGCTTTGCTGGAGCATCGCGTGTTCTTAGTGCTTTGAAAGACGGTGTTGACAAAAAGCGTGTCGGTTTCAGGGTCGAAGGCCGGATGCCAGTGCGCGAAGGCGCAGCCATTTTTTCGGGCAATACCCAGGTTGGCGTCATGACGTCAGGCGGCTTTGGACCAACGGTAAATGAGCCGATTGCAATGGGTTATGTCGATATCTTACATGCCGGGCTGAACACTGTGCTTGAAGCCGAAGTTCGTGGCAAACGCGTGCCCTTAACAGTCGTGCCCATGCCCTTTGTTCCGCATCACTATCACCGGAGAGGAAAAGCTGTATGACCCGTTATTACACGCAAGATCATGAATGGATTGAAGTCGACGGCGACACCGCCACGGTCGGCATTACCGATTACGCGCAAAGCCAGTTGGGTGATATTGTTTTTGCCGAAGTGCCTGCGGTCGGCTCGATCTTGAAAAAGGGTGGAGATGCCGCCGTTGTAGAGTCGGTAAAGGCTGCCTCCGACGTTTATGCGCCTGTGTCAGGCTCTGTTATTGAAGGCAATGATGCACTCGGTGATGATCCCGCGCTGGTCAACAGCGACCCTGAAGGCGATGGCTGGTTTTTCAAACTGACGCTTTCCGACACAAATGAACTCGACAGTTTGATGGATAAGATCGCTTACGCCGCCTTTATCGACAAGCTCTAACTCAAATGATTTCGCTGACCCGGTGCTTTCGGCACCGGTCCCGCCATTTTTGCCTGTCTCTTCCGGAGTAACCAATGCGCTATCTTCCGCTCACGACCGACGACCGTAGCGCCATGTTGGCGGCAATCGGAGCCGCCAGTATCGACGATCTGTTTGTAGATGTCCCGCAAGAAGCCCGGCTTGAAGGCCCAATTGTTGGTCTGCCGATACATGCCAGCGAAATGGCAGTCGAGCGGCATTTTTCCAACTTGGCGCGCAAAAATATGGCCGCATCGCACCATCCATTTTTCCTCGGTTGCGGCGCTTATAAACACCATGTGCCTGCGTCTGTTGATCATCTGATCCAGCGCGGCGAGTTTCTGACTGCTTATACGCCGTATCAGCCTGAAATCGCGCAGGGCACACTTCAGATGTTGTTTGAGTTTCAGACACAAGTAGCGCGCTTGCTTGGCTGCGATGTCGCCAACGCATCGATGTATGACGGCTCGACAGCTTGCTGGGAGGCAATCAGCATGGCGGGGCGGATTACCAAGCGTACCAAAGCTGTGCTGTCGTCGGGCCTGCACCCCCATTATCTTAGCGTATGTGCAACAATGGCGAAGTTTACGGGCGATACGCTTGATATCGCTACCCCCGAATTGTCGGCACAAACCGATATTGCGCGATTACTGTCCGCGATTGATAATGAAACAAGCTGCGTTGTGGTGCAGTATCCCGACATACTGGGCCGGATCGAAGACCTGTCGACAATCGCTGCCAAAGCCCACGAGCATGGCGCATTGCTGGTTGCGGTAGTAACCGAGCCGGTCGCTTTAGGTGCAATCAAGGCGCCGGGCGATATGGGTGCTGACATCGTTGTCGGCGAAGGCCAGTCTATTGGCGTTGGGCTGCAATTTGGCGGACCTTATGTCGGGCTGTTCGCGTGTAAGGAAAAATTCGTTCGGCAAATGCCCGGAAGGTTGTGCGGCGAAACCGTCGATGCCGAAGGCAAGCGTGGATTTGTATTGACGCTGTCAACGCGCGAACAACATATTCGCCGTGAGAAGGCTACGTCTAATATTTGTACAAATTCAGGGCTTTGTGCGTTGGCCTTCAGTATTCATATGACATTGCTTGGCGAGAAAGGATTGCGCGATCTTGCGATGCTCAATCATGGGCTAGCGGTGCAGGCGGCTGACCGGCTTTCGCAGATTCCAGGGGTCGAATTGGTCAATGAGAGCTTCTTTAATGAGTTTACTTTGAAGCTGCCTAAGGAAGCCCGCCCAGTCGTCCGGTTGTTGGCGGACAGAAAAATACTCGGCGGCGTTTCGCTTGGGCGTCTCTATCCCGGCGTTACAGCGCTTGAAAACGGTTTGGTGGTTGCCGTTACCGAGGTGGCGACTGCTGAAGATATCGAAACGCTGGCGACGGCACTTGCGGAGGTGCTGGCATGAGCGCGATCAATCAAAGCGGCTGGAAGCCTGAGATGGGAGCTGCTGCGGACACGAAGCCAGTGACGTATACGGGCAATCGAGCGCTAATGCTCGAAGAAGCGCTGATTTTCGAGATTGGTACAACTCAAACAACGGGCGTCGATTTGGCTGATGCGCCGAGGATTGCATCACGGCTCGGCGGGCTCGACCGCAATCGCGATATCGGCTTGCCCGGCCTGTCCGAACCCGAAGCGGTGCGGCACTATACTCGCCTTAGCCGACAGAATTATGCCATTGACTTGGGTTTCTTCCCGCTCGGCAGTTGCACGATGAAGCACAACCCGCGCCTGAACGAAAAAGTCGCGCGGATGGCTGGATTTGCCGACGTCCATCCCTTGCAACCGGTCGAAACGGTGCAGGGGGCGCTGGCGGTCATTAACGAACTCGCCGTTTGGCTGATCGAACTGACTGGTATGCACGGCGTTGCGATGACTCCCAAAGCGGGTGCGCACGGGGAGCTCTGCGGCATCTTGGCAATAAAGGCGGCGCTTGCGGCACGCGGCGACCCGCGTAGCGTCATTCTGGTCCCCGAAAGCGCACATGGAACCAATCCGGCTACTGCGGCGTTCGCTGGCTTCTCGGTGGAGGATATTCCCGCGAACGCTGAAGGTCGCGTTGACCTAGCTGCGCTCAAGGCCAGACTCGGGCCCGATGTTGCTGGCGTGATGATTACCAACCCAAACACTTGCGGCCTGTTCGAACGAGATATGAAGGCAATTTCGGACGCCGTCCACGCGGCTGGCGGCTATGTCTATTGCGACGGTGCTAACTTCAACGCCATTGTCGGTCGCGTTCGCCCCGGCGATCTTGGTATCGACGCGATGCACATCAATTTGCACAAGACTTTTTCCACC
>JBKJLZ010000094.1:0-4493 GCA_046596705.1 Sphingorhabdus sp.
GGACATCGGCATAACCGATTTCACCGCGATCCCGATCTCTGGATTCAAAGGCGATAATATTACTTCGCTATCGCCGAACATGCCTTGGTACAAAGGCAAGTCTCTCATCGAGCATCTAGAAAACGTCGAACTCGATGTGACCAGCGACCAGGCAAAGCCTTTCCGTATGCCCGTCCAATGGGTTAACCGCCCAAACCTTGATTTTCGCGGCTTTTCGGGCCAGGTTGCCAGTGGCGTAATTTGTAAGGGCGATGCTATTCGCGTCGCGCCGAGTGGCAAAAGCTCCTCGGTTTTGCGCATCGTAACGATGGATGGAGACCTTGATGAAGCCGTCGCCGGACAGTCGGTTACGATATGTCTCGCCGACGAAATTGATTGCTCGCGCGGCGACGTCATTGCCGAATCCGACGCGCCGCTTGAAGTTGCTGACCAGTTCGACGCCAATCTTGTGTGGCTCGCCGACGAAGCCATGATCCCCGGTCGAGCTTACTGGCTGAAACTGGGAACGCAGATCGTTTCGGCAACGGTGCAGCCCCCGAAGTATCAGATTAACGTTAACACGTTAGAGCATCTGGCCGCCAAAACGCTTGAACTCAACGCAATCGGCGTCGCGGAAATCACCACCGACAGGCCAATTGTGTTTGAACGCTATGCCGATAACCACCATCTCGGCGGCTTCATTCTCATCGACAAGATTAACAATGCCACGATTGCTGCGGGGATGCTGAACTTTGCGCTGAGACGTGCGCAAAATGTTCATTGGCAGGCCGTCGAAATCAGCCGCGATGCACATGCTCGTCAAAAGGGCCAATCGGCAAAGTTACTTTGGTTTACCGGTCTTTCCGGATCGGGCAAATCGACCATCGCTAATCTTGTCGAGAAGAAACTCCATGCCCTGGGTCGGCACAGCTTCCTGCTCGATGGCGACAATGTGCGCCACGGATTGAACAAGGATCTGGGCTTCACAGATACCGACCGTATCGAAAACATCCGTCGCGTCGGCGAGGTGGCCAAATTGATGACCGACGCCGGTTTAATCGTATTGACGGCCTTTATTTCGCCCTTCCGTGCCGAACGTGAATTGGTCCGCGGGATGTTACCTATGGGCGAGTTTCTGGAAATTTTCATTGACACCCCGCTTGAGGAAGCCGAGCGGCGCGATGTGAAGGGACTGTATAAAAAGGCTCGCGCCGGACAGCTAAAAAACTTCACGGGGATCGATAGCCCGTACGAAGCGCCCGAAAGACCCGACATTAGGATCGATACTTCACAGATGACACCAGAGACTGCAGCCGAGATGATAGTCGAGCAAGTAGTCGGCGTTTGGAGCCATGATCTTTGACCGATGGCGAACTTGCAGCGCAACTTGCGACAGAGGCTGGCAAGATGCTGCTCGCGTTACGACAAACCGGCAGCGGAAAGTCGCTAGGTGACGAGGGAGACCGGATCGCAAACGCGTATCTATGCGCCGCCATTCGCAAGGCGCGACCGGGCGACGCACTGCTCTCCGAAGAAGAGATCGACTGCAGCTCGCGCTGCGCAGTCAGCCGCGTTTGGATCATCGACCCATTAGACGGCACCCGCGAATATGGGGAAAGCCGCGACGATTGGGCCGTACATGTGGGGTTGGCGGTCGATGGTATTCCGGTAGCGGGCGCGGTTGCGCTCCCGGCGATGGACCAGACCTTATGTTCGGAAACGCCTCCAGCGCTGTCGCCCCCGAACCAGCCTCTAAAAATTGCGGTGAGCCGAACCCGACCTGCCGGAGAGGCGGTCGCACTTGCCAAAATCCTCGGCGCAGAATTGCTGCCGATGGGCAGCGCCGGTGCCAAGGCGATGGCGGTCGTTCGTGGCGAAGCGGACATTTATCTGCACACTGGCGGCCAATATGAGTGGGACAATTGCGCGCCAGTCGCCGTGGCGCAAGCGGCAGGACTGCATTGCTCGCGCATCGATGGTTCGCCAATGCGCTATAACAATGCCAACCCTTATTTGCCCGATCTGCTAATTTGTAGGCCTGAATTGGCTGAACAAATATTGGCATTGGTGAAGTCGCTCTAATTCACCTGACGTTCGCGGCCTTCCCAATATGGCGCGCGCAAGTCTTTGCGCAGTATCTTACCCGACGCGTTACGTGGCAATGCAGCGACCACGTCTACTGATTTAGGCACCTTGAACCCAGCAATCCGCTCCCTTGCCCAAAAAATTATGCTGTCGGCATCGATCATCGCTCCCGCTTTAGGAACACATACGGCTTTCACGCTCTCACCCCATTTGTCATCAGGAATGCCGATTACGGCAACCTCTAGAACATCGGGATGACCGTAAATTGCGCTCTCGACTTCGGCAGGATAGACGTTCTCGCCGCCGGTGATGATCATGTCCTTCACTCTGTCGTGTATGTAGAGATAGCCATCCTCATCTAGATATCCAGCGTCGCCGGTCTTCACCCATCCCCCTACCTCAACCGTAGTTCGAGTTGCATCGGGCAGGTTCCAGTATTGCAGCATATTGTTAGACGATCGCGTCCAAACTTCACCGACAGCGTCGGACGGCAGTTCGTTGCCCTCCCCATCGACAATTTTTAGCTCGACACCTGGCAAAGCCTTGCCCGCAGACCGCATTCTTTTGTTTCCTGCCGGGTCGTGATCTTCGGGCGGCAGCATAACGATAGTGCCAGTCGTCTCGGTCATGCCATATACCTGAATGAATTGGGCTCCGAACATCGCAATGCATTGGCGTAGCAATTCAAGTGGCATCGGCGCGGCGCCGTATAATATGTACTTCAGCCGACTAAAATCGACGCTGCTGCAGCGTGGATGATTGAGAAGCATTTGCAGTGCGGCTGGTACAATGAACAGTCGCGTAGCCCCACCGTGCTCGAACGCATCGAAAACGCCGTCGGGCGTGAACTCTGCCAACACGATTGCAGGCAGCCCCGCCGCCATCGCCATTATTCCAACGCCAGTACCGCCAATGTGCGCGCACGGCATTGCGACCAAAACCACCTCGTCATCGTCCCATTTCGTATATGCGTGATCGGCATCCGCCGAATGCTTGCGCAGTGCAAACAGGTTCCGGTTGGATAACACCGCGCCTTTGGGGTTGCCTGTGGTACCCGATGTATAGAGCTGCAGAACTGCGTCATCTGGTCCTGCCGGATCGATAGCCACGCTTTGCGCCTGATCGATTAGCTGGTTAGCAGATTCAGCGTCTAAAATCTGATCGACGTGTTTGAGTTGCCCCTCCAGCGCCGTTTTCAACGTTTCAAACCCTGGACCTGTGACTACAATCTTGGCGCCAGTATCGTTAACGATGAATGCCATTTCTGCAGGTGCGAGCCGCCATCCGATCGGGCACATGACGATCCCAGCCCGCGCCGCGCCATAGAACAGTGTGAAATACAGATCGCTATTCTTGCCAATCCAGGCAATGCGGTCACCCTTTTTCAACCCCGCCGCGAACAACGCGCTCGCTACTTTTGCGGTGCGATGCTCGAGCTCGGCATAGCTGTAACTCCTGTCATCCTCCTGCATCGCCAACCGGTCGGGCCGCTCCGATGCCCAATGCGTCAGAAGGCCATCAAATGTAATGATGTCGGATACCGTTTCGCTCACACCCATTTCCCCTCGCGCGACTTTGTTGACCAAGCCGTTCCTCGGTTTGTCGAGAGAAAACTTGGTGTTGTCAATCACGCATCAAATCGATGGGGAAGGGTTGCTGTGGCTACTCCGCCGCCTCAGCTCGCTCGGGTTCGGTCCAAACCAGCCGCGGCTTTCGGGCCGCCATCGTTTCGTCCAACCGACGGCGAGGTGCGTAGTGCGGGGCTGACTTCAGGCTGAGGTCGCCAGCTTTAGCGCGTTCCGCTACCGAGCGTAGCGCGCCGACATACTGGTCGAGTGCTGTTTTGCTTTCGGTTTCTGTCGGTTCGACCAGCATCGCTCCATGGACAACCAACGGGAAATAAACCGTCATCGGATGATAGCCTTCGTCGATCAGGCCTTTTGCGATATCTAGCGTCGAAAAGCCTTCCGCCATGCCGTTGTCTGAAAACAGCGCCTCATGCATGCAAGGCCCACTGTGCGCAAACGGCGCGTCAAGAACATCGTCCAAACTACGCAAGATATAGTTCGCGTTCAGCACAGCGTCTTCGGCGACCTGACGCAAACCATCTGCCCCATGGCTCATGATGTAGCTAAGCGCGCGGGTAAACATTCCCATCTGCCCGTGGAACGCAGTCATCCGGCCAAAGCTTTGTGGGTGGCGTTCGCCAACGGTTTCTTCCTCGACCAGCGTATATCGCCCGTCGGCGTGGCGCTCGGTGAATGGCAATGGGCCGAACGGTGCCAAAGCCGCCGACATGACGACGGGCCCTGAACCTGGCCCACCGCCGCCATGCGGGGTGGAAAAAGTCTTGTGCAAATTGATGTGCATCGCGTCGATACCAAGATCGCCGGGGCGAACGCGACCGACAATGGCGTTGAAGTTCGCAC
>JBKJLZ010000171.1:0-4145 GCA_046596705.1 Sphingorhabdus sp.
AAATATCGAACGATTGATCGACGGTACCGAGCCCCGCATTGGCAAATCCAAAAGTTAATCGTTGAACATGGGCGTTAACGCAGACCAGTTTGACCGCCTGCGTCTTGTCCGGTCACCCAATATCGGGCCTGTTACCTATCGCCAGCTCGTTCATCGGTTCGGGACTGCGGCGAAGGCGCTTGAAGCGCTGCCCGACCTTGTAATGCGTGGTGGAGGCAAAGGCGCGACTTTAGCCGACCCCAGTGTTATAGAACGAGAAATGACCGCTGTGCATAAGCTTGGCGCGCGCTATCTGTTTATTGGCGATGAAGAGTACCCTTCACTCCTGACCCATCTAGATAATGCACCGCCTGCAATCATGGTCCGGGGCGATTGCGCGTTGTTGCAGCGCAATCCAGTGGCGATTGTCGGTGCGCGTAATGCGTCGGCAGGCGCCTGCCGATTTGCGCGGACGCTCGCCTACGAATTGGGACAGGCCGGTTTCGCGGTAGTTTCGGGGTTAGCGCGGGGCATCGATACCGCTGCCCATATAGGCTCTATCGACAGCGGCACAATTGCGGTCATTGCAGGTGGAATCGACATTGCATATCCGCCCGAGAACCGAGCATTGCAGGACGCAATTGCCGAAAAGGGATTGCTCATTGCCGAAATGCCACCCGGTACCGATCCGCGCGCTAGGCATTTTCCCTATCGCAACCGGATCATTGCAGGTTTGTCACTGGGAACCGTGGTAATTGAAGCAGCCCCGAAATCCGGCTCGCTGATTACCGCTCGGCTTGCTGCTGAAGCAGGACGCGACGTAATGGCTATCCCGGGGTCGCCGCTCGACCCCCGCTCGCACGGATGCAACCAATTGATCCGCGAAGGCGCAACTTTGGTGCAGAACGCCGGCGACATTGCTGAGCTACTCCGCCCGATGGATGATCGATTGGTCCGGCGTGTTACACCAAGGGCGCAATCTCCATTGGCAATCGATGATGGCGGCGACCTCGATCGCGCGACTGTTACCAGCCTAATGGGGATGACTTATGTTTCGGTCGACGAACTCGTTCGTCAATCTGGCGCAAGTCAGGCTGTTACCCAAATGGTTTTGCTCGAACTTGAGCTTGCTGGAAAATTGGAGCGAGGCGCAGGCGGCAAAGTTCGTTTGAGCGCATGAATTTTCCCGCTTGACGCACCCCCATTTTACCCTCCAGCCTATGCGCATACGCGAGAGATATTAGAAAAGTCCATAAAATCATGCAATTAGTTATCGTTGAATCACCTGCAAAAGCCAAGACAATCGAGAAATATTTGGGCCCCGGTTTTAAGGTGCTGGCATCTTATGGCCATGTCCGCGATTTACCGCCCAAGGATGGCTCGGTTGATCCCGATAATGGTTTCGCCATGCTGTGGGATAATTATGCCGACAAAGCCAAACAGCTAAAGGCGATTACCGATGAGGCGAAGAAGGCGGACGGCCTGATCCTCGCAACCGACCCTGATCGCGAGGGAGAGGCCATAAGCTGGCACGTGCAAGAAGTGCTTGCGAAGAAAAAAGCTCTACCAAAGAATGTTCAACGCGTCACATTTAATGCGATTACTAAAGCCGCAGTTTTGGAAGCAATGGCCAAACCGCGCGAGTTGGACATTGATTTGATCGAAGCATATCTTGCACGCCGAGCGCTGGATTATCTCGTCGGATTTACCCTTTCGCCAGTCCTGTGGCGCAAGCTACCCGGGGCGAAATCGGCAGGCCGTGTACAATCCGTCGCTCTTCGGCTGATTGTTGAACGAGAGCGTGAAATCGAGGCGTTCTTGCCCCGCGAATATTGGTCAGTAATGGCCAATATGGAGCATAAGGGCCAAAAGTTCGAGGCTCGGTTGCTGCGCTATCTTGGCGCAAAGCACGACAAGATGGACCTGAAAACGGAGGGCGATGCGGAGGCGGCGCGGGTAGCAGTCGAGGCTGGCACCTTTCGTGTCGACAGCGTTGAAACCAAACCCGTCACTCGTAATCCTCAACCGCCGTTTACGACCTCAACCTTGCAACAGGAAGCGGCACGCAAGCTGGGTTTCTCGGCAAGTCACACCATGCGGATTGCGCAAGGGCTCTACGAAGACGGGGCCATTACCTATATGCGAACCGACGGCGTACAAATGGATCATAGCGCCATTTCTGCAGCTCGTAAGTCCATCGCCGACCGATATGACAGCGGATATCTGCCAGAAAAACCGCGGGTCTATCAAACTAAGGCGAAGAACGCGCAAGAGGCGCACGAAGCTATCCGCCCTACCGATTTTTCACGCGACAAGAACGGATCAGGCGATCATGGCCGGTTGTATGAACTCATATACAAGCGGGCAATGGCTAGCCAGATGGCTTCGGCGCGGTTGGAGCGAACTACGGTAGATCTGGTCGATGGCACAGGTCAGACCGCATTGCGCGCGACTGGTCAGGTAATGAAATTCCCTGGTTTCCTCGCTGTTTACGAAGAGGGGCTGGATGACGCCGACAGCGAAGATGCTGCATTGTTGCCCCCAATGGTGGCGGGAGACCTGCCGGTTAAACATGGCGTTGAAAAGACCCAGCATTTCACTCAACCGCCGCCGCGGTTTTCCGAGGCAAGCCTGGTTAAACGCTTGGAAGAGCTGGGCATTGGTCGACCATCTACCTATGCGTCGACAATTCAGGTTTTGAAGGATCGGTCTTACGTGCTGGTCGAAAAAAACCGTTTCTTTGCAGAGGAATCAGGGCGATTATTGACTGCGTTTCTGGAGCGATTTTTCGAACGCTACGTAGCTTATGATTATACTGCAGGCTTAGAAGATCAGCTCGACGAAATCAGTGGCGGGCGAGCGCAGTGGCAAAAATTCCTTGAGAGCTTCTGGCGAGATTTCAAGCCCATCACAGCCGAGGTCATGGCGCAACAGCCGTCGGAAATTACCGCCGAGCTTGATATATTCCTGTCACCATATTTGTTCCCCGAACGCGAAGACGGCAGCGATCCCAGACTTTGTCCGAAGTGCGGCGAAGGCAGGCTGGCGCTGCGCGGCGGCAAATTCGGTGCGTTTGTTGCCTGTTCTAATTATCCAGAATGCAAATTCACTCGCAAATTTGCGCAACCGGGGGGAGCGAACGATGCTGTCGACACTGGGCCCGAGATATTGGGCACGCATCCGGTAACCGGTGTAGAGGTAAGCCGGAAATCCGGGCGTTTTGGGCCATATTTTGAGATGACCACGGACGAAGTAGTCAAGCGTGCTTCGATACCCAAAGATGTACCCTCTGATGAGATTGGCCTTGATTGGGCGGTGAAGTTGCTCTCACTTCCCCGCATCGTTGGTACGCATCCCGAAAGTGGCGAACCGGTTACAGCGAGTATTGGACGTTACGGCCCGTATCTTGCCCATGCTGGCAAATATGCCCGGCTACAATCGACGGCCGATGTATTCGAAACCGGCATGAACACCGCTGTTGTCAAACTCGCCGAAGCGGCAGCAGGCGGTGGCGGCGGACGCGGTGTGGCGCGTGAGCCGCTCAGGGTTCTAGGCGCACATCCGCGCTCGGAAGTTGAAATCAAGCTTATGGAAGGCCGATTTGGTCCGTATGTTACCGACGGTACGACAAATGCCACGCTGCCTAAATCGATTGCGCCCGATGAGTTGACCCTTGAAGAAGCAGCGCAGCTTATTGACGCTCGCGCCGCGTTGGGTCCGCCGAAAGGTAAGAAAAAGGCACCGGCTAAGAAAAAAGCAGCACCGAAGAAGAAAGCGCCAGCGAAAAAAGTAAAGTCTAAAGTCTAAAGTCTAAAGTCTAAAGCCTAAAATCAACCCGATTGGGTCTAATAACACCGTAGTGCTGAGCCTGTCGAAGCACGCCTAGCCGATAAGCGCCCTTCGACAGGCTCAGGGCTACGGTTATATTTGCCCTATGTGATTTGCTAGCTTACTCAACCCATTCAAGCCCGATGTCGCGGTAAAGACTTCGGTCTTCGTCCCAATCGGGCTTGACCTTCACGTGGAGGTAGAGGTGAACCTTTACGCCCATTAGTTTCGACAATTCCAGGCGCGCGGCCTCGCCTATGGCTTTGATCCGCGCGCCTGGAATTGTCGAAACTAATGGGCGTAAAGGTTCACCTCTACCTCCACGTGAAGGTCAAGCC
>JBKJLZ010000226.1:0-6765 GCA_046596705.1 Sphingorhabdus sp.
GATCGGTGCCCAGCGTTCGCCTTCCGGTCCGGCCATCGAATTTGGCGGCGGGAAAGGGTTGGCGCGAAGTATCTTGGGGATTGTATTCTCCACGACCCGACCACCATTCGCGTAAACGATAGCCTCTACCGCCTTCATGTCGGCATCGACCGCACTCTGGTGCCGCCCCTCGCAAATCAGGTGGATCGAGAAATTGGCGTCATCGAGGAACGACCGCCCGGCGGCCACTACTTTGGCCCCCTCTTTGATGCCCTTCCAGAAGCCGCCTTGCGCTTTGACCACGTTAACGAGTGATTTGGCGTCGGAGACCACGCTATCGCGTTTCATCCGCTGCGCTTGCAAGAAAGGATCGAAACCAAAAGCCTCCGAGGTCAGCCCACGTCGCCCGATCTCGCTCATCGCTGCACAATACTGCAAAGGCGAATCAAACGCGAAGCTGCCATAGGCAAAGGCTTCGCCGTCATGGAGCAGCGGCAGCGTGATGTGCGCTTTTACTCCAAAGGCACCGGCATCGCTGCCAAACAGTCCGGTCAGGTCGGGTCCGAAGGGCCGGATAAAATCGCTTCCGGTGCGCATGACGCTGCCATCCGCCAACACGATGTCTGCGCAAATGACGCTTGGCGCTATCGTCCCGTCGCGTCCGCCCCAGAACAACCCATTCTGGCTCATCCCGCCGCCGACACTGGCATAGAGCCCGGAAAGTGTACCCCACATTGGCGTGCGTAATCCTTTGGGATGCAGCGCCTCATACAACGAAGCCCAAGTACAGCCGGCTTCGACGGTCACTGTCATGTCCGTTTCATTAATCTCGATAATCCGCTGCATCCGGCCGGTGTCGACGATGAGCGCACCAGCCTCCGGCGCAACATAGCCGCTGGTGTAGCTCATTCCGCCACCACGAGGGATGATGGAAATACCAGCCTCAGTTGCAGCCCTCACCCCTGCTGACATTTCTTCGATGCTGCTCGGACGAAAAACCGCGAGCGGCGCCGGGCCTTTTGTGAAAACGTCCTGTGAATATAGATTACATTCGTTGGGATCGGTAATCAGCGCCTCGACAGAAGCCGCCACCGAAATTGCAGTCAGCGGATCATTGGCGATATGCGGGTGGCTAGCCACTTTAATGCGTCTGTTGCTCATCAGGATAACGACCGAGCAGCAGCAGCAATCCGCCGCCAATGACGAACATCGCCGCAGCCGCCATCAACATGCCATCGTAGCTGCCGGTATTTACCTTTACCGTCCCGTAAATCACTGGTGAAATTGCCGACATAAGGCCGAACGGCATGTAAAGCATGCCGTAAATGCGACCGAAGTGCGCCATGCCGAAATAGCGCGCTGCGAGGAAAGCGATTAGGTCGCTTTCAGCGCCAGCCGCGAAACCGAGAAAAAACGCAGCAAAGGAAATCATCATCATTTCGCTGCTGGTGCCCAGCAGCAAATAGCAGGCGATGGCGGGCAGGCACAGCACGGGGAAAGCTACGGCTGGTCCCCAGACTCTGTCGAGCATGAAGCCGACCCCGATACGACCACAAAGCAGTCCTATGCCGACAATGCCCATAATCCCCGCAGCTGCTGCACGGTCGATACCGTGATCGCCAACAATCGCGGGCAGATGGATATGCGCGCCGCCATAGGCCGTCGCGATCAGGAAGATTGACGACCACAATATCCAGAACTGTCGCGTGCGGACGGCTTGTTTAAAAGTCATCCCGGCAAGTTCGCCGCCGGCGGTCGACAGTACTGGGGGGCGTTCTTCGGCGCGCGGTTCGCGAAAGAAAGCCAGCGTTGTTGGTAGCGCTATCAGCAATGGTAACAATGCCACAATCGGGAAGATCGCCCGCCAGCCGAAATTGTCGCTGCTCCAAACTGCCAGTTGAGGCACGATAAACGCCGCAGCGCTGGTCCCGACGAGCATCATGCCAAGTGCCAGTCCGCGTTGTTTCACGAACCAAAGGCTAATTCCCCGGCTCCACGTCACTGGCGTGGACCCTATCCCGACCAGCCCGACTAGCAGCCAGAGAAAATAGAAACCCATTAACGTCGGTGGGGTAAAATAGAGCGATGAGAAGCTGATGATGAACCCGACCAGCGACCAGATCGCGACTTTACGAACCCCGTATCGATCCGCCAGCCATCCGAAAAACGGGGCAAGCAGTGAGGCGGTTATGCCAAATACCGTTATCCCAATGCTGACCTGCTGGACGTCCCAGCCATATTCGGCCTCCAGAGGTTTGAACAGGAAACCGAGCACATTAAACGGCAGCGGCGATGCACCGCACATGGTGCCGAGAAACCCGGCCATAAGCACTTTCCAGCCGAGTGAAAATTCCCCGCGTTGTGATGACACAACAGAGACAGGCGATGCGGTAGCGATGTCGGTCATGCTCTCGTTGTGCCTTGGCTATCTCTTACACGCAAGCGCACTATTTCTTCTGTTCGGCAGCGCGTTGCGCATCGACCATTTTCTTGAATACCGTCCACGTAGTTTCATTGGGCCGCGTATCGTCACCCGGAGGCGGTGTGGTATAATTAGGGTAGTTAAGCGCAATTTCGTCCTTCAGTATCTTGGGAAGCTCATCATAATTTTTAAGCTTGTTGCCCATCGCGTTGAACACCATCTGCCCCTGTCGCCCGCGCATTTTCATCCACGGCATCCAGTCTGAAATCCGAACCCAAGAAATGATCGGATAAGCGGTCGGGTTTTTCCGGGTAAGAATTTCGTCGGCCTCAAACGCGAAGTCGAAAATCTCCATCGCGTGATATTTGCCGCCGACGTAATCCTGATAATCGCCACTCAGCACATTGTGATAGAATAATGGCACTTCAAACGGCTGGAATATCCAACGGCCTTCACGGCGCAGTGTGGTGGTATAGGGCGTGCCATCAGCGTTGATCGGAAAGCTTGGTCGTGAGTTTACCGGATCGTTGGCGATATGCATCACGTCAACCGTCTCGCTTGACCAAGGGTTTGTCCATTTCCGCAAAACCTCGCCGGTTTTTGGATCAAGATACAGCATGACTTCACGGCTGACGAGTCGGTAGCCTTTGCCGCGCTTCGGATCGGTCACAGCCACGCATTGGCGGATATTCATGCCTTCGCCTTTGAACAACAACCGGTCGGGTTCTCCCTGCACGCGGCTGTAGACGTTGCCTGCCCAATGATAGACCGCAGGCTTGCCATCGGCCTCACCGCACTGCACCCGCTTTGAAATTTCCAGCGCGTCTTCAGGCGTGCTTGGGTCGAGCATGCTGCCTTTTGATTGGGCCTGCGCATTCGTTGCCGAAAGCGCCATGACGGCGGCGGCCAAAACAATTTTTTTCATGGCGATTGAGCACTCCCTGTATGATGTTCAGAAACGATATTTGGCTCGGACCGTCCATTCCATCGGGCGGTTCAGATAGGAATAGTTGGACAATGCCGATTGTATAAAGCTTTCATTTAGGCAGTTAGTGCAATCCAGCGATAGCGACCAAGTTTTTTCGGGAGCATTCAATGTGAGCCCGGCATTGACCAACCAGACGGCGGCGCTCTGCGATCCGGTAATGAAGTCACCGTTACCGAACGGATTGGCAGGAAAGGTACCGTTAGCTCCGGTTACTGCTTGATTGTATAGGCTTAGATTTGCAATCGCGACTTCCTGCTTGGAATGGTAGGAAGCGTTCACCGACGGCACTAATGTGTACCCGCCCCCGAGTTCCGCTGCATAACTACCGCCGAGCGAAAGCGAAAATTTGGGCGTTCGAACCGGCGTGGCGATCGTGCCATTGGCGGTGACAATGCCAGCTGCGCAAGCGGTAATGGACGGCTGGGTGGCGGGAATATTCGGGCCACCCGGTATCTTGCCCGCCGCCAGCGCACCCTGGCACGATGCCAATTGTGCCGTTACGGATTGAATGCCGTAAAGGTCGGTCGCCGGTCGGTTGCCGGGGACGAGATATTTGTCGTTCTGATAACCGATATTGGCATACAGATTAAGACCATCGACCGGCACGAACTGGAACTCAGCCTCGACTCCGCGGTTGCGATAATCGGCGAAGTTGCGACTGAGGAAAGTCAGCGCCCCAGTGGTTGGATTGAGCAGGCCTGCGAGGATTTGCAGGTCAGATACTTCGAGCTGGAACACCGTGACATTGGCGCGCACCCGACGGTTGAACAGGTCGGACTTGATCCCTGCTTCATAGCTCCAGACCTTTTCGGGATCGAAGGGCAAGGCCTGTGACGGCGCAGTTGCGCGCGCGTTCCAGCCGCCGGATTTGAACCCGCGTGTGGCGCTGGCGAAAAACAACAAATCGTCATTAGGCTTGAAATTGGCCGCAAAACGGGGCGTCCAGATCTTCACTCGTTGCCGTGTGGGGATTAGCACACCATTGGCTGCGATCAGGTTCGCGTTATCAAGGCAACTCGCCTCCAACGTTCCGTCGTTGCACGAAGCCCGGTTGTCGTTGAACCGCAGTGTCTTTTTCTCATCGGTATAGCGTACGCCAGCGGTCAACTTGATCTGATCGGACAGATTGAAATCGGCCTGAAGGTAACCCGCGTAAGCGCTCGTTGAATTGCGCAGCTGACGGTCGGCGAGCCGTAATGTCGTGGTCGGCGAGATCGTGAACAGGTCGGCAAAGTCGGTCCGGTTGCGCTCGTCGATGTAATAGAGTCCACCGACATAGTCGATGAATCCGTTGGCGACCTTTCCATTAAGTTTAATTTCCTGAGTAAACTGCTGATGACGGCCATCGTTAAGGATCGTGAAACCGCCGCGCGTATAGCCTCGCACTGGAGGAAACGGCGCGGATATGCTGGGGCCGCCGCGTCCGTCGAAAAAATCATACGCAAATTGCTGTGTGAGGCTTACATATCCGGTGATCAGGCTGAGCGTCGTGTCTGCGCCGATGTCGAATTGCAGGTTAGAAGTGATGATGTCAGTTGCAGCCTCTTGCCCGAGACCATAATTCGCTTTTCGCCCGGTGATGACAACGGGCGCGTATGGCGAAGGTGGTCCGTCCGCTTTGCTCAGGCCAGTGGTGATAAAGCGACCCTTGCAATCTGCTGGGTTGCCGGGATTGCATTCGAAATTGAGGATATTATCGCCCTTTGAGACAATATGCATATAGCCAGCGGACCAGCGTGCCCAAGGCGCAAGCTCGCCCCGTATGCCAAGGCGCACGCCCCAGCCGTCATCGTCATTCAGCCGCTCACCGGTGGTAACATTTTTCGCATAGCCACGGTCGTTCTGCCAGTAACCGCTGAGCTTGATAGCAAAACTGTCTGCGAGCGGGAGGTCGATCGAGCCACGCGCGATGGTTTTGTGAAACCGCCCATAGCCGATTTCACCAAAGCCACTGATCTCGTTTCCAGGCTTTGCCATGATGACATTGATCGCTCCGCCCGTGGTGTTGCGCCCGAAAAGAGTGCCTTGCGGGCCGCGCAGAACCTCAATGCGTTCGACGTCGAACAGCGACAGGTTATTAGCGTTCTGTCGCGACAGATAGACGTCGTCGACATAAGTACCGACTGGCGGATCGAAAGTGGCGATGGTTTCAGTCGATCCCAACCCACGCAAAAAATAGGCGTTTGCGGATCCGATGCCGGTGTTGTTTTGAGCGATCAGGTTGGGAACATATTGCCCAATTTGCAGCGTATTGGTGACACCTTGAGCTTCAAGTTGTTCAGCCGAAAAGGCTGATATGGCAATGGGCACATCCTGCACATTCTCGTTGCGGCGTTGTGCGGTAACGACGATTTCCGCGATGCCGCCTGCTTCAGCCGCCTCGGGTTCATTTTGAGCAAAAGCTGCGGGCGTAATGACAAAGATTGACATGGCGGTGGTCGCCAGAAGGAATTTCCGAATCATAAACAGTCTCCCCAAATTTCGCCGCAGCGATAATACTTGCTCTCATCCCGCTTTTGTGATTTGTCCGGACAACTTTCATTTTTATTGCAGCGCTGTCAAGCGGGTTTGATCAAGGAGGATTGAGGTGGGATTGGCCGATTTGATTTATCCTTCGCTGGTTTATTTCCACCTGCTGCTTTTCGTATTGTGGTTGGGGGCGGATGTCGGCGTATTTCTGCTTGGCCAGCATTTCCGTAAACGAACGGTTTACACGCTCGACCAACGAATTGCGCTTTTGAAGTTACTCGTAATTGTCGATCTGACGCCACGCACAGCGTGGGCATTGATGGTCCCGCTATCGCTTACGGTGTCCTATATGGGCGGTTGGTGGGACTTGCCGTTGGCGGTCGTCTGGGCGGCGTGGGCGATTGCTGCGTTTTGGCTGTGGCTGGTGTTCGATGCTCATAGGCATGACATGACGCCGCGTGCCGCCAGCCGTCGTAAGTGGGAAGGGTGGCTGCGCTACGCTTTGGCAGCGGGATATTTCGGGATCGGGATTTGCTCGCTTGTGTCCGGGTACCCGATTGCTATTGGCTGGCTTGCCTGGAAGGCATTGCTGTTCGGGTTGATTTTTGTTGCGGCAATTATGATCGACATCAGTTTCAAACCGGTTGGCGGGCTGCTTGGCAGATTGCTCGCTGAAGGTTCCAGTGACGAAACCGAGCTGCCGTTGCTACACGTAATGAACAGCACTCGCACCTGGGTCTGGTGCGTTTACGCGTTGTTATTGGCTACCGCATGGCTGGGTGTTGTGAAGCCATATTGAATTTTTCGCTTGACTAAAAAGTTGTCCGGACAAATTGTCGCACTCAATATCTTAGGGAGCAAATTTTCGGCATGCGTGCCTTTACCAATTTTCTGTTTGTGCCTGGAA
>JBKJLZ010000131.1:0-5860 GCA_046596705.1 Sphingorhabdus sp.
AGCAGCGCCTGCAATGCAGGAAGGCCAGCAGAACGGCAAGGCGATGGTTCTTTCGATCGGCCGCGGACAGCAAGTGAACCTGCCGTCATCAATAACCGATGTCGTTGTAGCAGATCCTTCTATTGCCGATGTTGAGGTAAAATCCCCACGTCAGCTTTATATATTCGGCAAAGGTGCAGGCGAAACCAACATTTACGCCACTGACGCAAGAGGAAAGACTGTTTATCAAGCTACGGTGCGTGTTGGGGGTAACCTTGGTTCAATCGATCAGATGCTTCTGTTGGCGATGCCCGAAGCAGATATTCAAGTCACCACGATGAATGGCGTGGTTTTGCTAACCGGCACTGTAGCTCAGCCCGAAGACGCAGCCGAAGCCGAACGTCTTGTGGCTGCTTTTGCCGGCCCCACAACGCAAGTAATAAGCCGTTTAAAAAGTGCTACTCCGCTGCAGATAAGCTTGCATGTACGTATCGCAGAGGTCAGTCGTTCGTTATCGAAGGAAATTTCAGGCAACTTACAAACCGGCAAAGGCGGCACGGACAATTCTGGAGCACCTTATTTTTTCGGCGCTGCACGAGGACGTGATGTTTTAATTGGTGGACAGATACAGCGTCCGGCCGGTGGCAATACCATTGCCGGCATAGGCCGACTTTTCGGCATTGATATTGAAGCAGCGTTTGATCTTTCGGAAAAAGCTGGCCTGGTTTCAACGTTGGCAAACCCCAATCTGACGACAGTATCCGGCGAAACTGCAGAGTTTCTGGCGGGCGGTTCTTTTCCTGTCGTTACGTCTTCAAACAACGGCACCTCGGTCGAATATAAAAATTATGGGGTAAACCTGACTTACACCCCGACTATACTTGCTGATGGCCGCATATCGTTGCGCGTTCGTTCGGAGGTTTCAGATATTTCGTCACAAGGCGCTATCCGCATTGGCGGATTGGAAGTACCAGCCACGACCACGCGGATGGCAGAAACAACCGTCGAGTTGGGTTCAGGTCAGAGCATGATGATCGCAGGTTTGTTGAGCAACCAGCTCGGAAGTTCGGTCGACAAAATGCCGGGTGCGGGTGACATCCCTATCTTAGGAGCTTTATTCAAATCTAACGGTTGGCGTCGAAATGAAACAGAACTGATGATCGTTATCACGCCGTATCTAGTCAAGCCAGTATCTGACAGCCAAATCAAGCTGCCAACGGACGGAATACATACGCCAAACGATCTTGAGCGCGTCCTATTAGGTAAGACCACTGTAGATAACGGCGAAAAAAATCGTCCAATGCCTCGGGTAGCTCCAGATCCGCCTTCTGGCCCTGAACTGGGATCTGTGAGCGAGGCCACGCCACCACTACCGAAAAAGCCAGTTGCCGTTGCCGCAGCTAGGGCTCCCGCCCCAGGCTTTAGCTTTAACGACTGATCGCCCAGTTCAGGAGAAATGAAATGAAAAAGACGAAATTTCTGTTGATAGCCATTGGCAGCCTTACGGTCTCGGCATGCGGCAATATGGGTACAAACACATCAATGTATTCCGTACATCAACCTGTAGTCGAACGCACAAATTACGCAATCGATGTGAGCGATAATAACGGAACCCTCTCGCCGGCTGAAACGCAGCGTATGACCGAATGGTTTGATGCCTTACAACTGCGGTACGGCGATCGCGTCGCATTTGATTATGGTGATGGCTACCCGTCCCCAGCGTTTCAGCAAGCAGTATCCAGAACGGTAGCAAATTATGGCCTTATCGTTAGCGATATTGCGCCGGTTACACCGGGTGCCATTGGTGCAGGTATGGTGCGCATTGTTGTCACTCGCTCTGCTGCGTCTGTACCAAGCTGTCCAGACTGGTCAACGACGGACGACAGAAACTATAACACCAGCAACCACAGCAATTACGGCTGCTCGATTAACAGCAACTTGGCCGCAATGGTTGCAGATCCCGAAGACCTCGTGCGTGGTCGCAAGAATGGTGCGCTTGACAAAAACAGCGGCAAGGCTGCGATCAACGCTTACCGTACCAAGACCGGAGGCAATTGATGAACGCTCCCTGGAAATCTAACGTCGCCGGCAACCGCGACCCAATCAACGCCTACGTATGCGATGACGTGACGCTCGACGTCATTCGCGGCGTCTGCGAAGAAATGGGCTGGAGTCAGGATAAGGCATACAAAGGCGGTCTGAGGAATGCAGTGCAGTCGTTGTCGGTATCGGCCAGCCCGCAGATTTTGCTAGTCGATTTGTCGGAATCGGGTGATCCGATCAACGACATTAACAGCCTTGCAGAGGTCTGCGAGCCTGGAACCATCGTCATCGCGGTGGGTCAGGTTAACGACGTTCGGCTCTACCGCGATCTGTTGATGTCGGGCCTACAGGACTACCTGCTAAAGCCGCTAAGTCCTGATGCGTTGCGCGATGCATTTGCCAACGCTCAAACGATCTTGAGTACACCAAAGCATGATGAAAATGTCGGAGATCGTCCACATGTCTCGACTGCCATAATTGGCACACGTGGTGGTGCGGGCGCGTCGACTATCGCTGCATCTTTAGCTTGGACATTCTCAGGCAAACAAGGGCATGCAACTGGCTTTCTAGATCTTGATGTACATTTCGGAACTGCGGCCCTTGCCATGGATCTTGAGCCCGGTCGTGGGCTGACAGACGCCATTGATAATCCGAGCCGTATCGACGGTTTGTTTATCGAACGCGCAATGATCAAGGCAAATGAAAAACTGTCGATCTTGTCTGCGGAAGCACCAATGAGCAGCCCAGTGCTAACTGATGGCGCTGCATTTTATCAATTACAGGAAGAATTCAAGGCAGCTTTTGAAAATACGGTTATAGATCTGCCTCGTGCGATGGTTATTGCATATCCGCATCTGGTCCATGACGTTAACGTTGCGGTTGTGGTTACGGAGATGACGCTTGCCTCGGCACGGGATGCGATCCGCATACTAGCTTGGCTCAAACAAAGCGCACCACACTGCAAGATTTTGGTAGTGGCGAATAAATTCCAAACTGCGTCGGTGGAAATAACGCGCAAGGATTTTGAAAGCACAATCGAACGCAAAATCGATCTGGTATTGCCGAATGATCCCAAGGCGACAGCGCAAGCCGCAAAACTAGGTCAACCAGTTGTGCAAGCAGTTAGCAGCAGCAAGGTTTCAACCGGTATTCTGGCTCTTTCCGAACTAATTCAAGGCAGCGCGGCTGAAATAGCGCAAGAGCCGACTACTAATACCAAAGCAAAAAAATCGATGCTTGGCGGCTTCAAAACCTTGCTGGCCAAGAAAAAGTGACCTGTCTTTCGTATCTGCCGTTTTCGACACGGCGGTGGCAGACGCGAACGGCCCCTGACGCAAAGCGACAAACATGCAAAATTTAATATTAGCAGCTGGTGCGATGCTCGTATTGATCATGATAGCGATTGCTTTCATGGGTCCAAACGTAAATAAGGCGACATCACGTCGATTAGGCGCTGTAAAGATGCGCCATTCGGACAGCACTGACTCACGCGTTGAACAGCAAATGCGCAAAGCAGTGGCGGCACGTCGACCGCTCATATTTTCGGATGGCCAGCAGATCAGTCGTGCCGACAAACTGCGCCTTCGCTTGGCGCAAACGGGTAAGAAATGGACGATGAAGCAATATTTGTCGGCTTCTGGCGGGCTTGCATTTACCGTTATGGCGTTAATATGGTTCAAGGGTGCACCACTTTATTTGGCATTGTTTGCTGGCTTGCTCATGGGCGCTGGTTTGCCGCACATGGTGATCGGATTTCTGATCAACAAGCGCATCAAACAATTTACTGCGAACTTTCCAGACGCCATCGAACTTCTAGTTCGCGGTCTGAAATCCGGCCTGCCTGTCGGCGAAACACTGAACGTCGTGGCAAAGGAAATTCCTGGTCCAGTTGGCGTTGAGTTTAAAATGGTCACGGAGAAGATCAAAATCGGCAAAACAATGGAAGACGCTTTGCAGGAAACCGCCGACAGGCTGGGTACAGCCGAATTCCAGTTTTTCGTAATAACCCTTGCCATTCAGCGCGAAACCGGCGGCAACTTGGCGGAAACACTAGCCAACCTCGCCGACGTGTTGCGCAAGCGCTCGCAAATGAAGCTTAAGATTCGGGCGATGTCTTCAGAATCGAAGGCATCTGCCTACATTGTCGGTTCTCTGCCATTTGTCGTGTTCGGCATGGTTTGGTCCGTAAACCAAAAGTACCTGGAGGGCTTTTTCTACGAACCACGGCTGATCATCGCAGGTCTAATTGGCGCGGTGTGGATGGCAATTGGTGTATTCATCATGGCTAAAATGGTTAGTTTTGAAATTTAAGCTGGGGACGGGGCAAGCATAATGACCAACGCAAACTCACCTCAGCTTCTTGGCATTGATGTTTTCATGGTGGCAACCTTGCTTGCTGCTGTGGCGACCGCTGCAGTACTGCTGGCGATTTACGCAGCTGTGACTGTTCGCGACCCGATGGCGAAACGCGTCAAAGCGTTGAACGAACGGCGTGAACAGTTAAAAGCCGGTATCACTGCCACGACCGCTAAAAAACGCGCTAAGCTTGTTCGGAAAACCGAAACCACCGACAAAATGCGGAATGTGTTATCGTCGCTAAAGGTGTTGCAAGAAGACCAGATCAAGACAGCGCAGCAAAAGCTGGCCCAGGCCGGTATCCGCCGCAAAGAGCTTGCAGTTATCGTTATTTTTAGCCGACTGGTGTTGCCGATTATATTTGGCGGCGGCGCAGCTTTGTGGCTGTATGGTCTTGGAGGACTTGCCGATTGGACCCCACTAAAGCGGTTCGGTGTTTTCGCGGGACTGGCGATACTAGGATACAAGGCGGCCGACATCTACGTGAACAATCTGGTTACCAAGCGGACCGATTTGATCCGCAAAGGTCTTCCCGACGCGCTTGACCTCTTGGTAATATGCGCTGAAGCAGGATTGACCGTAGACACGTCGTTTAACCGTGTCGCCAAAGAACTAGGCCGCGGTTATCCCGAACTTGGTGATGAATTTGCGCTGACAGCGATTGAACTGGGCTTTTTGACAGAGCGACGCATGGCTTTCGAAAATCTGGCGTACCGCGTTAACCTCGGCTCGATCAAGGGCGTGGTCACTACAATGATTCAAACTGAAAAATACGGCACGCCGCTGGCATCCGCACTCCGCGTGCTTTCTGCCGAGTTCCGCAACGATCGAATGATGCGCGCTGAAGAAAAGGCGGCGCGCTTGCCTGCGATCATGACCATACCGCTCATCTTGTTCATTCTACCAACGCTGTTTATCGTTATTCTGGGTCCGGCAGCTTGCTCGATTGGTGACGCGTTCGCCAAAAAAGGCTAGACATCCGACAGGAATTATATGGGCGGGGCTTCGGTTACGCTCGGTCTTGTTAGAATTAGCCAACTTTTACAGTCTGCTCGATTGCGCCAAAAATGCTGTGACCCGCGTCATCGCGAGCCTCAATCCGAACAATGTCGCCGTCTTTCAGGAACGGCGTCCTTATTTCGCCGGTTAGTATTTTTTCCACCATCCGCACTTCGGCCAGACAGCTATAGCCAAGGCCGCCTTCGGTAACTGGCTTGCCTGGCCCTCCTTCGGAATCGCGATTAGACACAGTTCCAGATCCGATGACCGACCCTGCTCCCAGATTGCGCGTTTTTGCCAGATGCGCGATCAATACACCGAAGTCGAACGTACAATCGTCTGACGCGATTGCGCGGCCAAACGGTGCGCCATTCAGATCAACCATCAATGTCCGATGCAATTTGCCTCGTTGCCAATAGTCACCAAGACTATCCGGAGTAACCAAGACGGGCGATAAAGCACTGGCCGGCTTGGACTGAACGAA
>JBKJLZ010000336.1:0-3852 GCA_046596705.1 Sphingorhabdus sp.
GCAGCGTATCTGCACCGGGGACTGTCCCTTCAGGGACTGTCCCCTTTTCTGCGGTGCTGGCATCCACTCCGGGGACAGTCCACTCCGCTTCGCTGCGGGACAGACCCCTTAGGTCGCAATCCATGCTCACAAACCACTGCGGGGTGCAGCGATAGATGACCTTCGCCTTCGAGCGCCAGCTATGCGGGTAGCTGTGCCTGTAATCCGCCGACGCCGCGAGCAAGCCACCTGCCTCGCGCAGCGCAGTGCAAATTGGCCCGTCGGGCGCGTTGAATTTGGGGTTGATAACGCTCCCTTCACCGCCGAGCCAAGCCCAGTCGGCGCGATATTTGCCGTCGCCCTCGACAGCGAAGACCGGATCAATCCCGTTCGCCTTGCACAGATCGAAATCATCCTCGCCGTGATCGGGCGACATATGGACAAGCCCAGTGCCGCTGTCGGTGGTGACAAAATCGCCGGGCAGCATCGGTCGCGGCTTGGCATAGAAGCCGCCGAATGCGTGCATCGGGTGGCGGACGATGGTTCCGGCGAGGTCGGAGCCTTTGAACGGCCCTTCCGATTCGCGCACGAGATCGACGTCAACGCGCGGCGAATCCACAGCACTCAAATCAATCGATTTAATCGCAGCGTTTACGCGCGCCTTAAAGGCCTCAAGCAGCTCAGCGGCTACCAGAATCGGCCTGTCGAACCATCCGCTATACAGTGGATGTGCGTGAATAATGTCCCAAGCAGGCTCTCCGCCGACCAAAAGCGAACTTACGAGAACATACTCAACATCCGGGCCATAGGCCAAGGCTTGGTTGACTGGAATTGTCCAAGGCGTTGTGGTCCAGATCACCGCCAATGCACCTTCCAGCGCTTCGATAGGGGAATCAATGATCTGGAAGCCGACATCGATCTGAGTCGAGACGATGTCCTCATATTCGATCTCGGCCTCGGCCAAGGCGGTCTTTTCGACCGGCGACCACATCACCGGCTTGGCACCGCGATAGAGCTGGCCGCTCTCAGCAAATTTCAACAGCTCCGAAACAATCGTCGCCTCGGCCTGGAAATCCATCGTCAGATAGGGATTGTCCCAATCGCCGTTGATGCCCAGCCGTTTCAATTGCTCGCGCTGCGTGTCGACCCAGCCTTGCGCATAGGCGCGGCATTCGGCGCGGAATTCGGGCGCGGGCACCTCGTCCTTATTGAGCTTTTTCTTGCGATATTGCTCCTCGACCTTCCATTCAATAGGAAGCCCGTGGCAATCCCAACCGGGCACATAAGGCGCATCTTTGCCGAGCAAAGTCTGCGTCCGCACGACCATGTCCTTAAGGATATGGTTGAGCGCATGGCCGATATGCATATCGCCATTGGCATAAGGCGGGCCGTCATGCAGGATGAACTTCTCACGCCCCCGACGGCGGTTGCGCAGTTCCGCGTATAGGTCCTGCTCCTGCCAGCGCGCGAGAATGTCCGGCTCCTTCTGCGGGAGCCCGGCCTTCATGGGGAAATCTGTTTTCGGCAGGAAAACGGTGTCGCGATAATCAACGGGTTCGGTCATGTTGGTAGCGCCCTTAGCCCAAGACATGGACGAATTGAAACAACGTTGTCACACGACAACTTTGTCATCCTCGCGAAAGCGGGGGTGACAATGAGTGGCGGTCAGTCGCTACCTCTTCAATGCTGGCCCAAGATCCTGAATATTATCTACCCAGATATAACCGTTATAGCTGTCGGCAATGTCGCCATATTGGTTGACGTTGGTAAGCCCCTTGATCCGGCCGTCGACCACATTTTCGGCAATGATAACACGCACCCCGGCATCTTTCATCCGAGCGAGGAAGCGATTTGGCCAACCCCATAAAGTGTAGCCTAGATCATCTAATGTCAGCAGCATCGTACCATTCTGGCAGAACGCGGGGACGCTGCCCCACAAGCCCGACAGCTTATAATCCGAAGCGCAAGCGCGTGCGCCAGAGACCGAGAATGCCCATGCCTTTGGCCGAGCCTTGCGGATAGCCGCCACTGCTGCATCGTCGCCGATGAATATGCTGCGTTCGCTCGCCGCTGCCGGCAACTGCGCCAGAAGCATTACCGCCTGATCGGCACCTTTGGCCTGCCAGAATAGTTCCGGCTTGGTTATTGCTCCCGCCGCCTCCGCAACGCCTGCACGCGGAAGCGCATTGTCCGCGGCGCATTCGCTCTTGAACTGACGGGCGAGCACCAGCTCGCCGCCCACAACCTCGGTCGTGATTCGAATCGCATCGGCCTTGGCTCCTACCGCGCCCTGCAATGCGCCGACATCCGGACCAACCGCAACGGTGCCATAACCGGCGTTGGCGCTGGCGATGCATCCCGCGGTGTCGCGCACCGGATCGACAGCACGGTCGGCGATGAGTTTTGGTTTGCCCGCTGGCTTATTGGCGAGCCAGCTTGCTTGCAGCAACGTGAAACCCAAAAATATGGCTGCAATGAATAATAGCAACACGGTTTTATTGCGTGTGAGTGTCATGTCATTCTTTCTTGGCGGTCTGTGCGTCGTTGCGCTAAAAATAATAGTTGTCGAGCAACGCCCTTGCCGTTTCGCAATCGGACCACATCTGCAACCTTAGCCCTTCCATACTGTCGAACTTCGCCTCAGGTCGGATGAAGGCGTGGAATTCAACCGCGACGCATTGACCGTAAAGGTCTTCGGCGAAATCGAAGAAATACGGTTCCAGCAATTCCTTTGGCGGGTCGAAACTGGGGCGAATGCCGAGATTGGCCGCGCCATTAAGCACGCGTCCGTCCTCTAACCGCCCTTTCACCGCATAAATGCCATAACGCGGGCGCAGATAACTGCCCATATCGATATTGGCGGTGGGAAACCCCAACAGCCGTCCGTTCTTGTCGCCATGCTGAACAATGCCCTCAACCGCAAATGGGCGAGTGAGCAGGCGGTTTGCCGTTGCACAATCGCCCGCTTGCAGAGCGTCGCGGATGCGGCTGGATGAGATCACGCCGTCGCCATCGCTGACCGGACCCATTGCGGTGCAACCAAGACCGTAATTGGCGCCAACATCACGCAGAACAGCGATATTGCCGCCACGGCCTTTGCCGAAGGTAAAGTCTTCGCCGGTGACGACCGCCGATATCCCGAGATGTTCGATCAGCAATTTTGCAATGAAGTCCTCTGCCGTCGTCGCGGCAAGGCCGGTATCGAAGTCGAAAACCAGCATCGCGTTGGCACCGGCGTCGGCAAACAGATGTTGACGCTGGTCGAGCGAGGTTAGGCGGAATGGTGCTGCGTCGGGGACGAAATACCGCACCGGATGCGGGTCAAAGGTAGCGATGATGGCGGGCCGGCCAGCGGCCTTTGCTTGGGCAATCGCCTCACCAGCCACTGCCTGATGCCCAAGGTGAAACCCGTCAAAATTGCCAAGCGCGACCACAGCGCCGCGCAGGTCGGCTGGCATGGGACCTCGAGCGTGGAGGCGGGGGATGGTCATTTTATAGAAAACCGTTCGCATCGAGCATAGTCGAGATGCCTATCGGTCGCGCGCTGTCTCACGGTGTCTCGACTATGCTCGACACGAACGGAAAAATAGTAAGTCATTTGGCCCCCGCCATAGGCACCAGCCCTGCCCGAATTACCCGAAGCGCATTGTCGCCCATGACCGCACGTATCTCGGGTACGGTAAAACCTTCGTCCATTAACGCCTGCGTTACCTGAACCAGTTGCGAGGTGTCGAACCGGACCGTGGTCGCACCGTCATAGTCCGATCCAAGCGCCACATGATCGATGCCTACCAGATCGCGAACATGCTTCATGGCTTTAGCGGCGGCGCGCGGCGAAGTATCGCATACCGCGCCCTCCCAGTAGCCGATGCC
>JBKJLZ010000002.1:0-2536 GCA_046596705.1 Sphingorhabdus sp.
TGTCCAGCTTTACTGGCCCCAGCAGGCGTATGCTCTTGTTCAAGCCAAAACGCGTCTCGTCGCTCATACTGCACGCCATATCAGTGAGAGGCAGCGAGACAATAGCTTATTGGCGAATGGCGGCCACCCAGCTATGGCCGCCGCCATGAACAAGCCTGAAGCCAAACCATGGATCGCCGCGATCAACGCCTACACGCCCGGAAAGTCGAAGGGTGACGACGGACGCGTGCTGATAAAGCTGTCTGCCAACGAAAATCCGCTCGGGTGCAGCCCGCACGCGACGGAGGCAATGGTTGCGACGCAAACGACCCTGGCACGTTATCCCGATCCGGCGAGCAACGCGCTTCGCGAGGCACTAGGCGCGGCGTACGGGTTGGAAAGCGATCAGATTGTTTGTGGCACCGGTTCGGACGAACTGCTGAACCTGATCGCGATGGGTTATGCTGGTGCGGGCGATGACATCATTTATGTCCGTTACGGTTTTTCGGTTTACGACATTGCCGCGCGCAAATGTGCAGCCAATGTTGTAGTCGCACCCGACAAGGATTACGGCACCGACATTGATGCGCTGCTGGCCTTGGTCAATCCATGCACCCGGCTGGTGTTTTTGGCTAATCCGAACAATCCCACCGGAACCTATTGCACCGACGCTGAAGTTGAGCGATTGCACGCAGGACTACCTTCGGATTGTATCCTCGTGCTTGACCAAGCCTATGGCGAGTATATCGAAGATGATGGCCCCGCAGCGTTCAATTTGGCGCGTAGCCATGATAATGTTCTCATCACACGTACATTTTCCAAAATCTACGGGTTGGCGGCTGAACGTATCGGTTGGGCGTATGGCCATCCTGATCTGATAGCGACGCTTAACCGCATTCGCGCGCCCTTTAACGTGACTGCGGCTGGCCAGGCGGCGGGAATTGCAGCGCTCGCGGACAAAGAATTCGTCGCAAAAAGCCGGACGCATAATGCTGTTTGGCGTGATTGGATGGCGGCAGAGATCGCGTCGCTGTCAAACTATGGCCTGCGTGCAGTGCCGTCATGGGCAAATTTTTTGATGATCATATTTGATGGCAATTGCAGCGCCGAGACCGCGTATAAAGGCCTGATGGACGCGGGCTATATCGTCCGCTGGTTGCCGGGACAGGGCTTGGGCAATGGCCTGCGTGTCACCGTCGGTACCGAGGACGAGAATCGAGGCGTAGTTTCGGCTTTGCGCGCTATATTGGAACGCCATAGCGCATGATCCCGTTCGCTCGCATCAGCATCATCGGATTGGGCTTGATCGGCTCGTCGGTAGCGCGCGCCGTCAAGGCGCAAATGCCGACTGTGCGCATCACTGGCTATGATGCCGACGCCGACGTGCGTGCGAGAGCTGTCGATCTGGGGCTTTGCGACGATATTACCGATCAGCCGGGAAGCGCTGTAATCGACGCCGATTTGGTCATGCTGTGCGTGCCGGTCGGGGTGATGGGCGCGGTTGCCGATGCAATTGCAGAAGATCTGCCCAGTGATGCAATCATCAGCGATGTCGGTTCGTGCAAGCAGAGCGTAGCTGAGGCCTTGGCCGCCGCTTTGCCGGGAGCTACGGTCATCCCGGCGCATCCGGTTGCAGGTACCGAGAAAAGCGGACCTGATGCCGGGTTCGCGACCCTGTTTAAAGGCCGCTGGTGCATATTGACCCCAAAAGAAGACGCGCCGGAAATCGCCGTCGAACGTCTCAAAATATTTTGGCACAATTTAGGTGCCGACATCGAAATCATGGACGCGCGGCACCATGATCTGGTGCTGGCAGTCACGAGCCATTTACCGCACTTGATCGCCTACACCATTGTCGGCACCGCAAGCGATCTTGAAGGGGTCACGCAGAGCGAAGTAATTAAATATTCGGCGGGCGGCTTTCGCGACTTCACCCGCATCGCTGCGTCCGATCCCGTGATGTGGCGCGATGTGTTCCTGTCGAATAAAGAGGCAGTGCTCGAAATGCTCCAACGCTTTTCCGAGGACCTGTCTGCGTTGCAGCGCGCGATCCGCTATGACAAAGGCGACGAGCTCGAAGAATTGTTCAGCAGAACCCGCAATATCCGACGCTCCATTGTGGAACAAGGGCAGGACGACGATATGCCCGATTTTGGGCGGAAACACTGATTCCTGGGCGTTGGGTAAGCGGTGAGTTTATCAGTCGAATGCGGGTAACAAATTTTGTCTCAGCCAGCGAACTAGCGCCTGCAACAGCATTGTCACATGGCGTGAACTATCTGCATAAGCAGCGCTATCATGACTGATGGTTACTGCCGGCCAGCGCGCCTGATGTGCTGCCACTGCGGCTCGGACTTCGCTCAGTAACTTGCGAAAGGTTGCGCTCAGCTCTCCTGATCGATCAGCGGGTAAGGACGATAGCCCTGCTTCCGCAGATGCAGTCATATCCTGAACGGCTTGCGAGTATTGCCGACGAAGCGTTACCAGCCGCCCTGCGGAACCGCCATCTTGAATGGCGGCGATACGCTGAATTTCGCTACCCAGTCGTTCCATTTTG
>JBKJLZ010000078.1:0-12133 GCA_046596705.1 Sphingorhabdus sp.
GCGCCCGTCCGATTTGGCAGAAGGCGTGCTGTCGCAGTGCGGCACGATCATCTCGATGCGCCTGAACAACGACCGCGACCAGGCCTTTGTCCGCGCCGCAATGCCCGAAGGTGCGCGTGGATTTCTGGATTCGATCCCGGCCTTGCGCAACCGCGAATGCATCATCTGCGGTGAAGGTGTCAGCATCCCGATCCGGGTGGCTCTCGACACCCTCGAAGAAGAAAAGCGTCCTGCGTCCGAAGACCCGCTGTTCAGCCGACTATGGCAGGAAACCGGCGGCGAAGCGGAGATACTCGAGCGGGTAGTGCGGCGGTGGAGATCGCAAGGGCGGTGAGCGGAAATCTCGCTGGTGAAAAATTCCCCTTTCCTGTCTTCGTGTGAACCATAGTTGCTACGGTTCAAATTGCGCCAGTTGACCCATCTCCAATTTGTAAAAGAGGCGAGAGAACGGGAGGTGTTGTGCACCGTGCGGACCGCCTTAAATACTTAATCATGCGCGGCTTTGCAGACGTCAGCTATCCGCCAAAGAAAGCGCCCCCCTCACCCACTCCCGCCTCTTTTACCCCTTAGCGCGGGTTCGATAGGGAAGGATATTTTTGGTTCACACAAAGACACGAAGATGTTGCGCGTGCACAAACGGCACGTCATACTTTCTGCATTGGTTCAAACCCGAGCCACCGTGGTTGAAATCGTTCCGCGCGATGATGGAACTGCCCTCTTCGTGTCTTCGTGTGAACCATCTCTTCGAAGGTCCATCGGCGATAGAATCCGGTCGATCCCAGACAAGCAGAGTTGCAAGTTATATGACAAAGTCATATAAAGGTAACAATGACTGCTAGAGCCACCAAACCCGTTACCGTCACCCTCGGCGCACTAGCCGAGACCGCTCATGCCCATGTTGCGTCGGGTCGATACGCGTCGGTCAGTGAGGTCGTGCGCGCCGGTTTGCGGGCGCTGGAGCGAGAGGAAGCGGCGCTTGATTCGCTCATCAAGGCCAAGGTTCAGGATGCGCTGGCCGACGTTGCGCCGTCCATTGCGCACGAGAAGGTTTTTACCAACCTCAAAGCCCGTCACACCAAGCGCAAGGCTGCGTGAGAGCCTACAGCATCGTCTGGCGGCCTAAGGCCCGCGCGGACCTGTTTGCTTTGTATGACTGGATTGCCAACGAGGCTGGTGCCGATACCGCCTACAATTATACTAGCCAGATTGAAGAGCAAGTGGCGAAACTCGCTTATTACCCAGATCGAGGAACGCCGCGCGATGATCTGGTCGCCGGACTGCGGACTATCGCGTACCGGCGGCGGACGACCATTGCCTATCGCGTGTTCGAAACCGAGGTCGAGATATTGAGTATTATCCATGCGGGTAAGGAATTGACCGGCCTGTTCCACGATGGCTGAAAGCACTCCCGACACAGCTTGCAATGTAGGATTTGGTTTGAGAGTGTGGCGTGGCCACTCCGGTAGGACTGGTAAGGCTCTTTCTCAGTGTCAATATCGTCGCAGTCCCAAGGACCAACCATGTCCGCTAAAGCAACAAAGGATACATTTTAGGGGCCACCCATCGGTAACTTCTGTATCCTTAGGGCATCGAAGGACCGTTTTCTCTCGCAATTCCTCACGACAGCCTGCGCCATTTTATTTCGCGCAAAGGACGCCAAGATTTTCAAGGGGACGCACAGCCACTTGAATTCATCAACCCATGTTTACCGGGATAAGGGTTATGCAATGAACTGCGCTCTTAAAAATCTTCGCGTCCTTCGCGTTAAATAGATCACGCGATGACGCAGACAACGCCGCCCTCTCGAAGCAAACATCCACAAACCAGTATTGTTTCAAGTGAGACCTTAGGGAGATATTTCGACCCAAACCTGACCGCCTGACCAAGGCGTCATTTTTGCAAACCACTATCAACTTGGCCGGTTTTCCGAGGGTTTAAGGTTCCCGCCGCTCGAACGGTTTTAGCCCCCGCCCCAGCCGGTTCGCGCCCAGCGATATCCGGTCGCCTGACCAGTCGGCCAGGAACACCGTGTTCCGCTCGACCCCCACCGCGATGCTTGCGTCGTTGTTGGTGATCGACAGCCCCGTGCTGCTTCGCATTTTGCCTTCGGGCGCGACAGTGATGAAAGCGCTGTAGTTTTTCTTCGACGCGCCCTGCACGAAGATATTGCCGCGGATGCTGCCGGAGGCACCGCGCGGCAGGTCAATCATGAAACTTGTTTCTTTGCCTCTCGTGTCGTCGAAAGCATTGTCGGCGATCAAGACCCGCGCCGAGCGGCTTTTGACATAATGCCCGCCATTGCCGCGTTCAAAGCGGCTGTTGGTTACCGTCAGCGACCCATAATCACCGATGGTGATGCTGTGTGCGCAGGACAGTCCCGGGTCGCACCCACCCAGACCGGAAAATGTCGTCTGATCGATCCGGACTGCGCCGCTCCCATCGTCGGCGGTCAATATGCCTTGTTCACTGTTGCGGAAGATCGAGCGAGTGATGGTCAAATTGCCCTTTTCCAGCCGGATGCCTGCACCGTTTGCGTCGGGCACGCGGATGTTCTGGAAGACGATGCCATCGACGCTTGCGGCTTTTCCGCGCAAGACCAACGTCGCCTTTTTTTCGCAAGCGCGGCCGTCGAATATCGTCTGCCCGGCTATTGTCGCTCGGTACGCAACCGTTCCGGCGCTCTGGACCGCGCATTGCCGGTAGGACCCCGGCGCAATGATTATGGTGCCCTCGCCTTTCGCAATTGCGTTAACAGCCTGCTGCAATGAGGGATAAGCCCGACCTGTTTCGGCAACCTGAAATGGCGTGCTGTTTTGCGCATTGGCAGTGCTGGCGCACATTGAGAGCAGCAGGAAAAACGGCAAGCGGGTCATCGCTTTGGGCCTTTAATCGTTAAGGTTTGGCCTCAAATACTGCTTTGCGAGCGGCAAGTCGATGCCGCGTCGTGCTGCATAGTCGGCAACCTGATCCTCACCGATACGGGCAACGCCGAAATACTCGGCCTGCGGATGGCCGAAATAGAAGCCCGAGACCGCCGCAGTCGGCAACATCGCAAAGCTTTCGGTAAGGGTGATCCCGGTCGCGTGTGTAGCATCGAGCAGGTCGAACAATATCGGCTTCAGGCTATGATCAGGGCACGCGGGATAGCCGGGTGCAGGGCGGATACCGCGATATTCTTCGCGGACAAGCGCCTCGTTAGTTAGCTGCTCACCTGGGGCATAGCCCCACAAATTGGTACGGACATGTTTGTGCAAGCGTTCGGCAAATGCCTCGGCAAGGCGGTCAGCCAGTGCCTTTAGCATGATGTCCGAATAATCGTCGATTTGCGCTTTGAACTGGGCCAGATGCGGGCCAATGCCGTGACCGGTAGTGACTGCAAAGCCACCGATCCAGTCGCCATCGACGCTAATGAAATCGGCCAGACACATATTCGCTCGACCCTCGCGCTTGGCGATTTGCTGACGCAGGAAAGGCAGGCAGACATTGTCTTCGCTGTCCAGATGGATGACGACATCGTCACCGTCGCGCGCACATGGCCACAGTCCGGCGACGCCCTTCGCGCGCAACCACTTCTCGGCGATGATCTTGTCAAGCATGGCTTGCGCATCGGCAAAAAGGTTAGTCGCGCTCTCACCGACAACCGGGTCGGTCAGGATCGACGGATACGTTCCGTGCAGTTCCCAAGCGCGGAAGAACGGCGTCCAGTCGATATAGTCGCGCAGATCGGCCAGATCCCAATCGTCGAAGACATGTACGCCTGGTCGCACGGGCGATGCGGGTTTCAAAGCCTCGTCAATCTCAAAGCCATTGACCCGAGCCTCCTCCAGCGTCGCGAGCGGCTTTGCTGTCTTGCCCGCTCGCGCGATACGGATATGATCATATTCAGCGCGCGTATCGGCGACGAACTTGTCCGCCATCGTGTCGCTGACCAAAGCGCCCGCAACGCCTACCGCTCGACTGGCATCGAGCACATGGATGACCGGCCCCGAATAAACCGGCTCGATTCTGAGTGCAGTATGCGTCTTGGATGTCGTCGCACCACCGATCATGAGTGGCATCGTCATGCCTGCCTTCTGCATTTCTTCAGCAACGGTCACCATCTCGTCCAACGACGGCGTGATCAAACCCGACAATCCGATCATGTCGGCGTCGTTCTCATTAGCCGCCTTCAGAATTTCGGACCACGGCACCATTACGCCGAGATCGACGATTTCGAAGCCATTGCATTGCAGCACGACGCCGACGATATTCTTGCCGATGTCATGGACGTCGCCCTTGACCGTCGCCATGACGATCCGTCCCTTGCCTTTCGCCCCTGCTTCTTTTTCGGCCTCTATATAGGGGAACAGATGAGCAACAGCTTTTTTCATTACCCGCGCCGATTTGACCACTTGCGGCAAGAACATCTTGCCGGATCCAAACAGGTCACCGACGACATTCATGCCGTCCATCAAAGGACCTTCGATTACCTCAATAGGTCGGCCACCGGCGGTCTTGATCGCAAGCCGTGCTTCCTCGGTATCATCGACGATATGCATGTCGATGCCTTTGACCAAGGCATGCTCCAAGCGTTTTTTGACTTCCCAGCCACGCCACTCGGCCTCGGCCTTTTCCTGCGCGATGTCGGTGCCGCGATACTTTTCAGCGAGCGTGATCAGTCGCTCGGTGGCATCGGGATCTCGGTTTAGGATTACGTCTTCACAGGCAACGCGAAGTTCGGGATCGATATCGTCATAGATGTCAAGTTGTCCGGCATTGACTATCGCCATATCCAGACCTGCCGGGATGGCGTGGTAGAGGAATATGGAATGCATCGCCCGCCGTACCGGCTCGTTGCCGCGGAACGAAAATGATAAGTTGGATAACCCCCCAGAGTAATGCGAATGTGGACAAAGCACACGCAGTTCCTTTAACGCCTCGATAAAGTCGACGCCGTAGTTGTTATGCTCCTCGATACCTGTCGCTACTGCGAAGATATTGGGGTCAAAAATAATGTCCTCGGGCGGAAAACCAATGCCGAGCAGCAAGTCATAAGCGCGTTTGCAGATTTCAACCTTGCGTTTTTTAGTATCGGCCTGACCTGTTTCGTCGAATGCCATCACCACGACCGCAGCACCATAAGCCATGCAAAGCCGAGCGTGGTGCAGGAACTGCTCTTCGCCTTCCTTCATCGAAATCGAGTTAACGATCGGCTTGCCCGAAACACATTTGAGCCCCGCCTCGATCACGCTCCATTTGGACGAGTCTATCATCAACGGCACGCGAGCGATGTCTGGTTCAGCTGCAATCCGCTTAATGAAGGTCGTCATCGCTTCATGCGCGTCGAGCAAACCTTCATCCATATTGATGTCGATAATCTGAGCACCGTTCTCGACCTGGTCACGTGCGACCTCGACCGCAGCCTCATAATCGCCAGCGAGGATGAGCTTCTTAAATTTGGCACTGCCGGTGACGTTGGTTCGCTCACCGATATTGACGAAGCGGGCGGATGAATTTGTGGTCATGGAATTAAATGTCGTTTCTTACTTAGGCAGCGGATCATGCCGCCATTACAAACTGTTCCAGTCCGGCCAGCCGGGTGGCGACCGCTGGCGTTGGAATGACCCGCGGGGCGCGGTCTTCCACCGCCTTGGCAATCGCAGCAATATGCGCAGGCGTTGTGCCACAACAACCCCCGACAATATTGACCAGCCCGTCATCGAGCCATTGCGTAATCAGCGCCGCGGTCGTTTCAGGCAGCTCATCATATTCTGCAAGGTCATTGGGTAAGCCAGCATTTGGATAGGCCATCACCAGCGCATCAGCTTGCTTTGCGAGCGCGGCAAGATGCGGTCGCAACAGGTCGGCGCCGAACGAACAGTTAAGCCCGATTGTCAGCGGCTTAACATGGCGAATTGCGGCCCAGAAGGCCTCGACCGTATGTCCCGACAAATTGCGGCCCGCCATGTCAGTGATCGTCATCGAAATCATCAGCGGCACATCGCGGCCGCAAGCAGCGGTCGCTTCCTGAGCGGCCATTGCAGCGCATTTGGCGTTAAGTGTGTCGAAAATCGTTTCGATCAGCAAAAAATCGACGCCGCCTTCGATCAGGGCATCGCATTGCTCGCGGTATACGCATTTCAGATAGTCGAAGTCGATTTCGCGATAGCCCGGGTCGTTGACGTCGGGCGATAATGACAATGTCTTGTTGGTCGGCCCGATCGAACCCGCGACAAATCGGCGCTTGCCATCTTTTACCTCAGCGGCGTTGCAGCATTTGCGCGCCAGCTCGGCCGATTGCAAATTGATCTCGCGAACCAGGTGCTCGCAGCCATAATCAGCCATGCTGATTTGCGTTGCGCTGAATGTATTGGTTTCGATCATATCGGCACCGGCATCAAGATAGGCGCTATGGATCGATCCAATGATATCGGGGCGCGTGATCGATAGCAGATCGTTATTGCCCTTCTGGTCTTTGGTCAGATCGAGCGAGCCGCGATAGTCGGCTTCTTGCAGTTTGTAGCCCTGAATCGCGGTGCCATAGCCACCATCGAACACCAATATTTGCTGCGCCGCCCGATCGGTGAATGCTTCGCGTGCGCCGGTCATGCTGCTTTCTCTTGCGCTGCCACTACCGGTCGTTTGCCAAGCAAATGGCAAATCGCGTAGGCTAGCTCTGCCCGGTTCAACGTGTAAAAATGGAACTGCCGTACCCCGCCTGCATAAAGCCGACGGCACATTTCAGCAGCAATCGTCGCTGCTACCAACTGGCGCGCTGAAGGATGATCGTCCAACCCCTCGAACAGGCTGTCCATCCACAGCGGAATCTGTGCGCCACACATACCGGCAAATTTGCGCGTTTGGGCGACATTTGAAACCGGAAGGATACCGGGCACCAGCTCATTTTCGATGCCCGCCGCTCCCGCTGCGTCGCGAAAACGGAAATAGGCCTCGGGATCGAAAAAGAACTGCGAGATGGCACGGCTGGCACCTGCATCGAGTTTACGTTTCAGATTGTCGAGATCGCTTTGCGGGCAATTGGCGTCTGGGTGAGTTTCGGGATAAGCAGCGACCGAGATTTCAAACGGTGCAATGTCGAGGAGCCCACTGACCAGTTCTGCGGCGCTTGCATACCCTTCAGGATGCGGCACAAAAGCCTGTCCTGCGACGGGCGGGTCGCCGCGTAATGCAACGATATGGCGAACGCCTGCGCTCCAATATGCTTCGGCAACTTCACGGATTTCGGCTTTCGATGCCTCTACACAGGTAAGATGTGCCGCCGCCGCTATGCCGGTCTCGGTGATTATCCGGGCCACTGTCGCATGTGTTCGTTCTCGCGTCGAACCACCTGCACCGTAAGTTACCGACACAAATCGCGGGGCTAGCGGCGCAAGCGTTACCACCGCATCCCACAATTGCTCTTCCATCTTCTCTGTTTTCGGGGGGAAAAATTCAAAGCTGATGTCGCAGTCGCCTGCAAGTCCGGCGAATAGGGGGGTTGCAAGCGCACGGCTGGCTTCCTGCATTTGGACGAGCGGTAAAATCATGTGACGATCCTGAGACGCGGTTCGGTTGTCGGCTTGTTTTCAGTTATGGCCAAGCCTCGTTTTTGGCCGAGCCATATCTTGACCGCCAAAGGCCCACCTTCGAGCGAAGCCTGATGCGCAAGATGGATATCGTTGGCGATAAATGTCCGTGCGATCAAATCGTCTTCGAACCCAAGTCGGGCGTGCGCATGTACGGTGCGAAGTTCTTCCCTGTCATGCGCGGCAAAATCGACAATCATCAACCTCCCGGACGGCGCGAGCACACGTGCTGCTTCGGAAATTACGCGTTCGGGGTGTTGCGCGTAATGCAGCACCTGGTGGAAAATTACGGTGTCAAAGTTTTGATCGTTCAGTGGCAGAGCGTTGAAATCGCCAAGCATGATTTCGACCTTTGCCGCTGCTTTAGCACTCATTCCGGCAAGCTTCGCCCGCGCCAGCCGAAGCATTTCGGTATTGTTGTCGATTGCGACAAAATACTCCGCCGCATTCGAAAATAACTCCATCATCCTTCCTGTGCCGGTGCCGACATCAAGGACACGGCCCAACGGGAAAGTTGCCACTATTGCACTGATGGCATTTTCGACTTCGCATTCCGCCACATGCAACGACCGGAGTGAATCCCATTCACTGGCATGGTCGGCGAAATATGTTGCGGCCATGTCGGAACGCGCGGCACGGACATGTTCCAGCTTGGATAAATCACGCTGCAATACGCGTGCGTCGCTGCTATCGATTCCCTGAAACAAAGGCTCGAGCCGTTTGCTGGTTAGTTCGGGTCCAGGTTTAAGAAAAACCCAGCTGCCTTCTTTGCTACGAGCGGCGATGCCAGCCTCGTCCAATATCCTGATATGGCGTGAGACGCGCGGTTGGCTTTGACCCAATATCTGTACCAGTTCGCCGACCGACAGCTCCAGTCGACGGATCAATAACACGATTCGCAGCCGGGTTGGGTCTGCCAATGCACGCATTATGTTGAGCAATTCATCCATTGAAAATAATATAAAGAATTCTTTATATGATGTCAATTGGCTCAATTGGCCGTGTTTTCAACCATAATGGTAGAGTATGCCGCAAAATTGGCATTGGCCACGGCCTTTACGTAAATAGCGCATTGCCAGAAATATTTGAAGTCGCTAGAGGGACAATCCGCAAGCAGTTTTACGCAAGCTGTATGCCGCTTGTCAGTTTTATTATAAGTTTTGCTAGGGGGTTTCCCAAAATGAAGAAAATCGCTGTATCTCTCGTACTCGCCGCTTCGCTCGGTCTGGCTGCATGCTCAGGCGCTGAAGAAGCAACCACCGAAGCTGCTGCAGACGCAACTGAAGCTGCTGCCGACGCAACTGTTGAAGGCGCTGAAGCAACTGAAGCTGCTGCTGAAGCAACCACCGAAGCTGCTGCTGCAACTGAAGCTGCTGCGGCACCTGCTGACGCAATGGCACCTGCTGCAGACGCAAAAGCTGGTGAAATGGCTGAAAAGACCGAAGAAGCTAAGAAGTAATCTTCTAAGCTTTGCGTAAGCAAAAAGATTTAGGCTGCTCCGCTAAAGCGGGGCAGCCTTTTTCTTTGGCTCGAAGCTCAACTTACCGGACTTGAGGGTTGTGATAACTTGCTACGAGCCGTGATATCGACTGCATAAACGCCATGCGCGCCGGGATTGACGCCGTCGTGTCCGAAATCATTACAGCGACTGCATAACGCGTACCGTCGGGTGCAGTCATTATCCCGATATCGTTATAGCCTGTCGACACCGGCGCCAGTTCCTGCCCGGTTCCGGTCTTGTGCGCAAATCGCCAGTCAGCAGGAACCCCCGCCTTCAGCCGATTTGGGCCACTTTTAACCCGCGCCATAATGCCCAATAACAACTGAGTCGATGATGGCGTTAGCAGCTCCCCCTTGGCAAGCTTGGCCAGGGCTGAAACGATTGCTGCCGGGCTCGCCCCATCTACGGGATCGGCCAAATACCGGTCGAGCGCCGCCTTTCTGCGCTCATAAGGAACCGCCGAGCGCGCCGAATAAAAACGACGGCCCACTGAATATTCCTGTCGCCAGTCGATCCCCGCAATCGCGCTTTGCATTGCACGTTCGCCGGGGCCGAAGCGGATTGCGCCCAGCCGATTCTTCTCAATGAACGCTCTTACAGCGTCAGGGCCGCCTGCCGTTCTCAGCAAAGCGTCGTTCGCGCTATTGTCGCTAGCGGTAATCGCCTGTTCCAGCAGGCTCAGAACGGTCTCCTGAATTTCGCCATTGGCAATCACGCGCTCGCGGAGAGGTTGATGAAACACAGCTAAATCGGCAGGCGTGATGCGAACAACCTGATCTAGTCGCAATTTCCCTCGATCGACCTGATCTAGGACGGTCATCGCCACCCATGTTTTCGAAACACTTTGTTGCGGGAACAACTCACCCACGCGCTGTCCGATAGTCCAACCACCATCAACCCGCATTACCGCTACCCCGGTCTTGCCCGAGAATGCCTGCCACTGGCTCCGGATAGCGTCATCGAGCCCGGCAGGCGGCTGACTATACATCGGCTGCGGACGCGGCGGCAGTTGCCTAGGTGCGACGGAAACGGGCCGCTCAACCGTGCGGATCGGGGCTGGCGGAGGCGGTGGAACCGACGACACGCATGCCGCCAACAAGCCGCTCATCAGCAGTACGGCCCAAAGTTGCCTTGCCATGCGGCTTTCAACAACGGATTGCACCTTCATCAATTCCTTCTCAAACCTCACCACCCAGAACTATATAGGTCCAAACTGAATAGAAACTGCATAGTTACACTTTGCGGTGAATGATTCCTTACTATCGTTCAGTCGAGTTCCCCAGCTTTTAGCCGATTGGCTACCGGATTTGACTTGACGTGCGGCGCGCAGCGTTGTTGTCCTGCCATAAAGTAGGACGGAGCGAGCAGTCATGGATAACGAGAATGGCATTTTCATCGGAACCAGTGTGGTCGCAGGCACGGGCGAGCCGCAATATCTGAACTTGAAGCGCGCAAACCGCCACGGTTTGATCGCAGGCGCAACCGGTACTGGTAAAACCGTGACCCTGCAGGGAATGGTCGACAGTTTTTCAGCGCTTGGCGTTCCAGTGTTCGTGTCAGACGTAAAAGGCGATCTTGCGGGCCTTGCGATGGCCGGGTCGCCAACGTCGAAGCTGCACGAAAGTTTCGCCGCCCGCGCGGCTGAAATCGGTTACGCGGATTTCAGCTATGCCGATAATCCGGTCATTTTCTGGGATCTTTACGGTGAAAAGGGTCATCCGATCCGCACCACAATTTCCGAGATGGGACCTCTTTTGCTCGCGCGGATTCTCGATCTTAATGAAACGCAAGAAGGCGTACTCAACATTGCATTCCGGATTGCCGACGATGAAGGCATGTTGCTGCTCAATCTCGCCGATTTGCAGGCAATGCTGATTTGGTGCGCAGAAAATGCCGCGCTGATCGGCACCAAATATGGCAATGTTACCAAAGCCTCGGTTGGCTCGATTCAGCGCCAGCTTCTCACACTCGAGGGCCAAGGCGGAGCACGATTCTTTGGCGAACCGGCACTGGAAATCAGCGATTTCATAAAGGTGGATGACAAAGGCCGGGGCCATGTCAACATTCTCGCCGCGGATAAGTTGATGGCCAGTCCCAAGCTTTACGCAACCTTCCTTTTATGGCTGCTCAGCGAATTGTTCGAAACGCTACCCGAGGTAGGCGATCCTGACAAACCCAAGCTCGTTTTCTTTTTCGACGAGGCTCATCTGCTTTTTAACGATGCTCCTGACGCTTTGATGGAAAAGGTAGAGCAGGTCGTCCGGCTCATTCGGTCAAAAGGCGTCGGCGTATATTTCATTACGCAGAACCCGATCGATATTCCCGAGACGGTTGCCGGACAGTTAGGCAATCGAGTCCAGCATGCGCTCCGTGCCTTCACGCCGCGCGACCAACGGGCGATCAGGGCGGCGGCAGAAACTTTCCGGATCAATCCCGATCTGGACGTAGCGATCGCTATTACCGAGCTAAAAGTCGGCGAGGCACTGGTTTCTACGCTGCTGCCTGATGGCGCGCCGTCGATTGTCCAGCGCACACTGGTCAAGCCACCGCGCTCGCGTGTCGGGCCGCTTGACGCCAAGGAACGAGCGATCATCCAATCGATTTCGCCTTATGACGGAAAATACGAAAAAGAGGTCGACCGCGAATCGGCATCTGAAGTGCTTAAGCAAAAGGCTGCGGACGCGACCGCTACTGCTCAAGAAGTAGCCGAAAAAGGTGCCGATGAAGTCGGGAAGCGCGAACGGAAGTCCACTTCATTATGGAGCAAGGTAGTGGCGGCAGCTGGAGGAGCGGTCTTATCGTCCGCTGGCTCAATGGCAGCAAGCGCAGTGCTTGGGCGAAAATCTCGCGCCAACCCCACTGCATCGGCGGCAAGCGCGGCCGCTGGGACGGTAGCCACTGAGCTCGGCAAGAGCATTGGGATTCCGGGGCTAGGCCGCTTTGCCCGGAACCTGATGGGCGGATTGATGCGTTAACCGCGCCCGCGATAAGGCGCGACACCTTGATCGGGCAACCAAAGGCCAGCAGGCGGCTGCCCCGACTGCCAGAACACGTCGATCGGGATCCC
>JBKJLZ010000104.1:0-5204 GCA_046596705.1 Sphingorhabdus sp.
TTCGATGTAGTCATGGACCGCCATGGACGAAATGCAGGAGCAAGTCGTCGAGGTGCCAGTTTTAGCTCCACTATTCTAAAGAAGACAGGTTAGCATTGTGAAATACAAAGCGATCAAAGCGAGTTTGTTGGCTGCAGGTGCTGTCGCATTCATTTTTGCGCTGCCGGCGATGGGCCAGCAAGGGCCAGAGTCGCTGCTCCCGCCGGGCTTTGGTGATCCGGCCCCTCCTCCGACAGGTACAAAAGGGCCAGCCGGTCAGCCTGCCACGCCTGCCGACCCTGAAACGCCACGCTTCGTGCCTGGGTCAGGAGTATTACCGACCGAAACAGACGATCCCGACACAGAAGTTGAGGCTGACGAGGAGGAGGAAGAAGAGGAAGATGAGGTAGAACTCGTCATCCGATACGATGTGCCACCAGCGGCGCGGCGCTCTCTGAGCGCTGTTGGCATAATTTCGGAAGCCAGCGGTGGTTATCCCGCGACAGCGTTCGGCATCACTAAGGGCACTTTTCTGAAACAGGTCTTGCAACGCACCGATGGACCGCTGGCATCACGCTGGGCAACCATTATGGCGCGGCGATTACTGGCCAGCCGCACCGATACGCCGTCGGGAATAAACGGTGCAGACTGGACTGCCGATCGGGCATGGCTGTTATTACAAATGGGTGATGCGGTGACATCCCGACAGTTGGTCCAACAGGTTGACGCGGGTCGGTATTCCAAGCGATTATATGAAGTCGCAATGCAGACATTTCTGGCCAACGGTGATCTCGGGGGAATGTGCCCGCTCGCCGAAAACGCGGCTGTCGTCGTGGCAGATTCGCCTTGGAGAATGGCTCGACCGATTTGCGCATCGCTGGCCGGGGAGCAAGGCACGGCAACCGCATTGCTTAATCAGGCGCGATCGCGCGGCTGGACCAAGGGTATCGACTATCTCCTCGCCGAAAAGGCGGTTGGAGCGGGAACTAACGGACGACGTTCGGTCAAGATCGAATGGGAAAATGTCGACACTATTAACTCGTGGCGGTTCGGTATGGCTGCGGCCACCGGGCTGGAGCCGCCGGTAAACTTGTACGAAACGGCTGGACGACATCTGTCTGGTTGGAGGGCGTTATTGCCGATGGCCACTCCGACCGCTCGGGTTCAGGCGGCACCTGGAGCAGCAGCGCTTGGAGTGATGTCTAATCGGGACATGGTCGACCTCTACGGACAGATGCTGGATGATACCGATGCGGCAGACGCCGACAAGGCACGAGCGGAGTTTTTGGCGACTGCTTATGCAGGTGCTGACGACAATAGCCGAATTAGCGCAATGGCGAGTTTGTGGAACGGTGCGAAACAAGGCACTGATTACCACGGAATGCTTGTCATGACCGCGCGCGCCGCGGCGCTTGTCGCGCCGGCTTCCGGCAATATTGGCGAAGCGGACCGCATTATTGCGTCGATGATGACGGCAGGCCTTGATCTGCCAGCTCAAAAATGGGCAAATGTAGTCGCTGATGGTTCACTTGGTTGGGCATTGTTGGCGGTTGGAACTCCGCGCCGAGCGAGTGCTGTGCAGTACAGTTTGCTTGACGATTTTTATGGCAATGATGACAGCGGTAACGGGCATAAATCGAAAATGCTGCTTGCCGGGCTTGCTGGTCTCGGTCGGCTTTCGTCAGAGGCAAGGGCGGATTTCAGTAGCGATTTGGGCGTGAATATCTCGCGGCAAACGCCTTGGACGCGGGCGATATCCGCAGCCGCAGCACGTGGAGAAAGCGGCACTGTAGCCTTACTTGCGCTGGGTGGATTGCAGGGCAGCGACTGGTCAAAAATTCCTGCGCATCATGTATATTATATCACCCGATCATTGCGCCAGGTTGGCCTGGATGCTGAAGCCCGAATGATCGCCGCCGAGGCGGTTACCTTCGGGTAGCGTCATGGCGCGTCAACCTTGGTGATGTCAGGCGATGAGACGGCATCGGACGGTGGTCTCATTGACCGCTTTTTGGAAATGATGGCGGCTGAACGCGGCGTCGCCCGTAATACGATTGAAGCCTATCGTGGTGATCTTGCTGCGGCATCAACACTGCTTGGTGGCAAGCTCTCTGCCGCCGATGCGAGCGCTTTGGCGCAACTGGCAACGAATTGGGGTGCGCTAGCCAACACTTCGGTTGCACGCAAAGCATCGGCACTTCGGCGTTTTTTCGGATTTCTGCACGAGGAAAATTTGCGTGCCGATAACCCATCAGCCGCGCTGCCAAAGCCAACGCAGACCAGGTCATTGCCTAAAATACTCGACACCAAAGAAGTCGATTTGCTGTTCTCAGCTATCGAAACGCGACTAACGAAGCGGCAACCGCTGGCTAATGACTACCGGTTATCCGCGTTGGTGGAGCTGCTCTATGGATCGGGACTACGCGCATCCGAACTGGTGGCGATTCCGCGAACCGCCATCGTTTCGGATCGCCCGTATATCATTCTAACCGGCAAAGGCTCGAAAGAACGGCTAGTTCCGATTTCGGAACGGGCGCGCAGTGCTGTTCTGGCGTGGCAGGCGTTTGTCCCGGCGGTGTCGCGCTACCTTTTTCCGTCACGTGGCGGCCATATCAGCCGGATAAGGCTGTTCCAGATTATCAAGCAGCTCGCCACCGAGTCTGGCTTGGACGCTACCAAAGTCAGCCCGCATGTCCTTCGCCACGCTTTCGCTACGCATTTGCTCGCCGGGGGCGCGAACTTGCGCGCCTTGCAGGCTATGCTTGGCCACGCCGATATTGCGACCACGCAAATCTACACGCATGTCGACAGCAGTCGGCTAGTCGAGCTGGTTAACGCGCGTCATCCTTTAGCGAAACGCGACCTGACGCGTTGACGCTTCGGATGCGACGCTCTAACCAGAAAGCATGACTGTCTATCTTGATTTTGAAAAGCCTATTGCCGCGCTGGAAACGCGTATCATCGAATTGCAGGAGGCTGCGGATGAGAGCGAAGTCGATGTCACTGCAGAGATTGCGAAGCTGCGTGACAAGGCTGACAAGCAGCTAAGGGACACTTATTCCAAACTAACGGCTTGGCAGAAGACACAAGTGGCACGCCATCCTGAGCGACCGCATTTCAAACATTTTGTAACTGATGTTTTCAGCGACTTCATGCCACTCGCGGGGGACCGGGCGTTTGCAGACGATCAAGCGATAATGGGCGGACTAGCTCGGTTGGGCGACCAGCGCTTGGTGTTGATTGGTCATGAAAAAGGTGACGATACTCAAAGCAGGCTACATCACAATTTTGGCATGGGTAAGCCTGAGGGATACCGCAAAGCGATACGTCTGATGGAACTCGCCGATCGGTTTGGTCTGCCAGTGGTCACATTGGTAGATACATCGGGCGCGTTCCCTGGCGTCCAGGCCGAAGAACGCGGCCAAGCCGAGGCGATTGCCAGATCGACTGAGAAATGCCTTGCTCTCGGTGTGCCCATAATTGCATGCATTGTCGGCGAAGGCGGATCGGGTGGCGCAGTTGCGCTTGCTGCGGCCGACCGCGTGTTAATGTTCGAACATGCGGTTTATTCAGTAATTTCACCCGAAGGCTGTGCTTCGATATTGTGGCGCACCGGCGACAAGGCTGCTGATGCTGCCCAGGCAATGAAGATGACTGCGGACGATTTGAAGGGGTTGGGGGTTATTGACCGGATTGTGAAAGAACCAGTAGGTGGGGCACATCGCGATTACGCTCTGGCTAGTGCAAACCTAGGTCAGGCTGTGGGCGAGGAATTGAGAGAATTGAGCGGTCTGTCAAACAAAGAGCTGCAATTCCAACGGCGCGCAAAATTTCTGGCAATGGGAGCCTAGTTTCAATCTTTCCTGGTAAGATCTGGCAACTCGTCGCGTGATGGCACAAAATTCGCTGAACTTAGTTTAGCAAGCCGGAGGACGAAATGTCATGAAATTTACCAAGAAACTTTTGGCTTTAGGATCTGTCGGCGTTGCGCTGTGCAGCATCAACATCGCGCAGCCCCTTTCTGCGCAGTCGAAAACCAAGTCAACCGTGCCCAAGCCGTTCTCGTCAAGCGAGAAACAGGAGGGCGCGAAAAACCATCCGCAAATCCTAAATGAATTCGGAGGGGCAATGCAAAGCCCGCAGACCGATTATGTGGTGCGTGTTGGAAAAGGCATTGCGGTACAATCCGGACTGAGTAACGCTCAAAGTGATTTTACCGTCACTTTGCTTAACTCTTCGGTCAACAATGCCTTCGCAATTCCCGGCGGATATATTTATATCACGCGGCAACTTGTAGCGTTGTGCAATAGTGAAGCCGAAATGGCGGGCGTTCTTGGCCACGAAGTCGGGCATACTGCAGCCAGGCATGGCAAAAAACGTCAGCGAAATAGCAATCTAGCAAGCATTCTCGGTGTCGGCGGATCGATTTTGGGAGGACTCTTGGGCGACGGCGGCGGACTTGCTGGGCTTTTGGGTAACGGTTTGAAACAATATTCGGGTGTTGCAGCGCAGTTTTTGACGCTTTCTTATTCACGAGGACAAGAAGAAGAAGCTGATGATCTGGGCATTCGTTATCTAAGTAAGGCCGGATATGACCCTAGCGCTCTGTCTTCGATGCTTACCTCTTTGGCGTTACAAACCAGTCTGGATGCGCGTGTGGCTGGCCAAAGTAGCGGAAGAGTGCCCGAATGGGCCAGCACTCACCCGGATCCGGCAAGACGGGTTGTGCGTGCCAATACCAAATCCCGGTCTTATGCGCCTAGCCAAGTTAGGAAGGCCGACACGCACTACGCTGCTATCGATGGAATGCTTTACGGCGATGACCCTCAGCAAGGCGTCGTAGAGGGCCAACAATTCTTGCACCCTATATTGAGACTCAAGTTTACGGCACCTAATGGGTTCGGGTTGCAAAACGGTAACGACTCCGTTTCGATCAATGGCAACGGTGGCCAGGCAATTTTTAGCCAAGGCGCATTTAATGGTGACCGTTCAGCATATGTGGCAGCTGCGTTCAGATCGATATCGGGCAACCAACAGACTATTCCAGCCGGGCCGGTTAATCGAACCACTATTAACGGCATTCCGGCGTTCTATTCGACAGCGCTGGTCAATACTCAGCAAGGACAACGCGCACTCACGGTGTTTGCGTATGAATGGGACGAGCGCGTGGCGTATCATTTCATCACGGTGTCGGCGTCCAATAGTCGACCGTTCGATGGTATGTT
>JBKJLZ010000246.1:0-11770 GCA_046596705.1 Sphingorhabdus sp.
TCCTGCCTTATTCCACAGGATATTGCGTGAAGCAAAAGCTATCGGCTTGCCCTGCCCGACATATTAGGTAATGAAGAAGTGCCGGAAATCGGCGATTTTGTTAATGGTAGACTGCGCCGTTGCGTGGAAAATGACAGGATAGAGCCATAATATGAGAGCCACAATCGAGCGCGCGACCCTGCTGAAAAGCCTGAGCCACGTCCAGTCGGTGGTGGAGCGGCGCAACACTATTCCAATCCTGTCGAACGTCTTGATCGAAGCGAATGAGAATGGCGCGATCAAACTGACGGCAACCGATCTGGATTTGCAAATTGTTGAGACCTTCTCCGCCGATGTCGAGATTGCAGGGGCAACAACAGTTTCCGCGCATACGCTGTTCGAGATCGCACGCAAATTGCCAGAAGGCAGCCAAGTGCAGCTTCATGCCGCCGATGGTCGGATGGCGGTCAACGCTGGCCGCGCGCGGTTTTCACTAGCGACATTACCGCGCGATGATTTCCCGATGATTGCTGAGGGCGATTTGCCAACGACGTTCGAGCTTCCTGCCGCATCGCTCATTCAGATTATCGACAAAACACGGTTTGCGATTTCGACCGAAGAAACGCGTTATTATCTAAACGGTATTTTCTTCCATGTTTCAGAAGACCCGGAGCCGGTGTTGAAGGCTGCGGCCACCGATGGCCACCGGTTGGCGCGCATCACTTTGCCGCGTCCTGACGGGGCCGAAGGCATGCCCGACATCATTATCCCGCGTAAATGCATCGCAGAAGTGCGTAAACTGCTCGACGAAAGCGGCGGTCACACCATCCAGATCGACCTTTCAGCGTCAAAAATCCGGTTCACCTTCGACAGCGCGATTTTAACTTCGAAGCTTATCGATGGTACCTTCCCCGATTACAGCCGGGTCATTCCGACTGGTAACGACAAGCTGCTTCGAATCGATCCCAAAGCGTTCAGCCAAGGCGTAGACCGAGTCGCGACAATCGCCAGCGAGAAAACCCGGGCTGTGAAGATGGCGCTGGATAAGGACAAGATTACACTCTCGGTTACTAGCCCTGAGAATGGTACGGCAGCCGAAGAAGTTTCGGGCCAGTATAACAGTGACGGCTTCGAAATCGGCTTTAACGCTCGGTACCTAATGGACATATTGAGTGAGATTGAGGGCGATGTCGTGGAACTCCACCTCGCCGATGCCAGCGCGCCTACGCTTATCCGCGAGAATGATAAATCGGCAGCGCTCTACGTGCTGATGCCGATGCGGGTTTAAAGCGGTTATTTAATGTTTCCGGTCGTCGACGCAGTCGAAGTGTCGGACCAATTGACGCAAGCATTTGTATATGAGTCGGAATTTAATGCAGTTGGGGTGGAGCTACTCAAAGAGGCAGCTTCTTACCTAACTATTTCTTGTAATATTTACCCGCCCACTAGGGTCTGGAATAAAAGACAGGCCGCCATCGGAGGGAGCGGAGTACGCGTTTTTAAGCTGGTCTCGGCTTACTTAGATCAAACGTGTCAAAATCGACGAGAAATTTCTGAGATTTTGTCTCGATTGATTTTCGAAACTGCAGTTACAATACGGTATCTCATTGCACACCCAAATCCAGAAATTATTGAGTCTTTTATAAAATATGCGTTGAGATTTGAACGTGAACTTTGGGATGAAATTCAGCACAACGTCAAGAAACGGAATGGTGTAATCATACCAATCGAAGACCGAATGCTTCAATCAATAACGAGGGCGGCAACGCGATCTGGCTATTCAATAGAGGATATCGATCTTAAAGATAAGTCGAACTGGGCCGGTAAAAATTTGTACCAAAAGTCAAAGGAAGTTGGCTGGGATAAACTCTATCTCGCATCGTTTGGTGGGATGTCGAACGCCGTTCATGGGAGTTGGACTGATCTATATGGGCATCATCTGCTTGCTGCCGATAATAGCTCATACACCGGGGTATTCGATTGGAGCGTCCCCAGACCGCAATCTATTTTTGCCATGATCAGGCTGGTAGCGCAGGTTTCCGCCGATCTATTGCACTTCTTTGGTGGCGAGGCTGTTGACGAGCATTTTGAACCAATGATCATCAGTATATTTGATCGTACGACAGTTTTGACTGATGGTCATGAGCGCTATCTCTCGACCAAAACATGGCCGAAGATTTAGTGCTACTCCGCTGCCTCCGCCATCGCGACGCTTTGCGGGCCACGAACAACAATTCCGGGTAACGCGCCTGTCATCGTGCCATTGCGGAACGTCACCACGCCCGACTTGATCGTCGCGACATAGCCGTCGGCCCTCTGCAACAACCGACGCCCGCCTGCGGGTAAATCGAAGGCCAGCCAAGGCTGGCCCAGCTTTAGCCGCGCCATGTCAATGATATTGAGATCGGCGAGATAGCCTGGCTTCAACAAGCCGCGGTCATTCAGCCCGTATAGTCGCGCGGTATCATGACATTGCCGCTTGACCGCGTTTTCTATCGTGATGCGCGCTGTCGCCCTGTCCCTTACCCAGTGCTGGAGCATGAAGGTAGGGCTGGCCGCGTCGCAAATCGTGCCACAGTGCGCGCCGCCATCGGACAGGCTGTTGACGCAGTCGTCGCGCGTCTGCAGCTCTTCCAGGAAATTCAAATTGCCATCGCGGTAGTTGAGGATAGGAAAATAGATGAGACCGGTGCCGTCATCTGTCATCAGCAAATCGTAGGCGTATTCTGCTGGGGTCACGCCGGCTGCCTCCGCCTTGGCCAAGATGCTCTCGGCCTGAGTTGGTTCATAGTTGAAGTCCGGACCCATCTCAAAATGTACTGGCCATCCGCCTGCAACGATCCGCAAAAAATCTATAATATCGCTTTCGGGAAAAACCGACTCTTCGGCGATCATTCGGTCACGAAAGAGGGGATCTTTCAGTCTTGCCAGCTGATCAGGCCAAGACAGACCCTCTATTTCCGCCCAAGCCGGTTTAAACCGGAACGGATGTGCAGTCCCCTGCCATGCCATGATGACGCCGTTCCCGCGTAAGGCAATCTGCGCGACAATATTAGCGCCATTGTGATTTTCTGCGACCATCAAAGAAATCTGTTCTTCCAATGGCATTTCCTTGGCAATCGATTGAAGTGCTGCAAACGTTACCGGCAGCCCTGTTTCGCGGCTCAACGCGCCCATCCAGCCGAACTCGTCCCATTCACGTTTCATGTCGCTGGCCATTTCAAACACGCCGTAGCCAACTCGACCCATTGCTCTGCCTATGCCGATCAGTTCCTCTTTGGTCGCGGTAGTACCAGGCACCAGTTCACCGTCGACGGATTTGTGCAGCACCGTCCGCGATGTCGAAAAGCCAAGCGCACCCGCACGGATGCCTTCCTCGACGATGCGCGACATTTCTGCAATGTCGTCTGCTGTCGGCACCGCCCCCGGCATTTCACGCTCCCCCAGAACATAAGCGCGAACCGCGCCGTGCGGGACATGAGTTGCTACATCGATTGTGCGCGGGCGCCGTTCCAACGCATCCAAATATTCGGGGAATGTTTCCCAATCCCAGGTCATACCCTCAGCGAGCGCGGTACCAGGAATATCCTCTACTCCTTCCATCAGACCGATCAGCCAATCATGCTTATCGGGCTTAGCAGGCGCAAAACCTACGCCGCAATTTCCCATGATGACTGTGGTGACGCCGTGCCAGCTCGATGGCGCCATTTCGCTGTCCCACGTCGCTTGCCCGTCATAATGAGTGTGAATATCCACAAAGCCTGGAGTAACAACAGAACCTGCTGCGTTGATTTCTTCACGGCCTGCGGCGCTGATGTTGCCGATAACAGTTATGACACCGCCGTCGACCGCTACATCTGCAACAAAACGTGGCGCGCCCGTCCCATCGACCACGGTCCCTCCGCGGATGACCAAGTCATGCATGACGATTCTCCTCTATCCTCAATTAAGAGTTAGCAGATTTAATCGTGTGACTAAAGTGTCAGCTGGCGACGAACCCAAATGCGTATTACAAAAGCTCAGCAACTACGGCAGGGCCTTAGTTAGATCGTTGACCAAGAAGCCGTAATCGCAGTGCATTAAGCTTGATAAAGCCCTCAGCATCCTTTTGATCATAAGCACCAGCATCGTCTTCAAAGGTAACAACCTTTTCAGAGTAAAGGCTGTTTGGAGACTTACGCCCAACGACCGATGCCAAGCCTTTGTAAAGCTTTAGACGCACTGTGCCGGATACATGGGTCTGGCTGTGGTCAATCGCTGCCTGCAGTATTTCGCGCTCTGGTGAGAACCAGAACCCGTTGTAGATCATCTCCGCATATTTCGGCATCAACTCATCTTTCAGATGCGCCGCACCGCGGTCGAGCGTGATACTCTCAATCCCGCGATGTGCACGAGCGTAGATCTCGCCGCCGGGGGTTTCATACATGCCGCGCGATTTCATGCCCACGAAGCGGTTTTCAACAAGGTCGAGGCGACCGATACCGTGCTTGCGACCAAGCTCGTTCAGTGCAGCCAGCAAAGTCGCAGGCGACATCGCCTCGCCGTTAACAGCAATGCCGTCGCCCTTCTCGAAATCGATGGTGATATATTCAGGCGCGTCAGGCGCGTCCTCCGGGTTAACCGTGCGCGAATAGACATAGTCAGGCGTTTCATCCCAAGGGTCTTCCAGCACCTTGCCTTCGGATGACGTGTGTAACAGGTTCGCATCGGTCGAAAACGGACTTTCACCACGCTTGTCCTTGGGCACAGGTATCTGGTACTGCTCAGCCCACTCGATTAGCCGACTTCGGCTGGTAAGGTCCCACTCCCGCCACGGCGCAATGACCTTAATGTGAGGATTCAATGCATATGCCGACAGCTCGAACCGCACCTGGTCGTTGCCCTTGCCGGTGGCACCATGGGCGATTGCATCAGCGCCAGTTTCACGGGCAATCTCGACCAAACGCTTGGAAATGAGTGGCCGTGCGATCGATGTACCAAGAAGATAATCCCCCTCGTAACGCGCATTGGCTCGCATCATCGGGAAGACGAAATCGCGGACAAACTCCTCACGCAAGTCATCAATGAAAATATGGTGCTCGGGCACGCCCATCAATACCGCCTTGGCACGTGCAGGCCCAAGCTCCTCGCCTTGCCCAAGATCGGCAGTGAAAGTCACTACTTCGCAACCATATTCGACTTGCAGCCATTTCAGGATGACGCTGGTGTCAAGACCACCCGAATAGGCAAGAACGACTTTTTTGATTTGGTTTTTCATAACAGGTTCCCGCACGCCTTGTTGCGCCGCGCGCCTATCAGGGTGGACAGCTTGTCGCAAGGCGATAAGCTAAGTTTGGGGAGACTCAAGACAATGGCAACACCAAACAAGACGCAGGAAACCGGCGGCGATGTGCCGGCATTCATCGACGCCGTTGCAGACGAACAACAACGAGCCGACGCCTATAAAATTGTTGAGACGATGTCGCGGCTGTCAGGCCAACTGCCCAAGTTGTGGGGGGCGTCAATTATCGGTTTTGGCCAATATCATTATACTTATGAGAGCGGGCGGGAGGGCGACATGTGTCGCATTGGCTTTTCACCGCGCAAGGGAAATATCGTGCTTTATCTTACCAACGGCTTTGAAGAATATCCCGATCTGATGGCAAAGCTTGGTAAGCATAAAACCGGAAAGTCATGCCTTTATATCAAACGGCTATCCGACATCAATGAGGGCATTTTGGAAGAATTATGTGGCCGATCGCTCGATCATATGCGCGAAAGATATCCGGAATAAATCGCTGGTTTTTAGGACAAACCGTTGCGCTGGTTATATTTTCCACGACCAGTTTTAAGTAGATGGGTTTTACGCCGATTGCGACGGATTACATAAACTCCATAAGCCATGCAAAATATCACCAGCGCGATAATTGAGTATGCTAAAATTAGCCTGGTTTCCATTTTGCTGCCCTCGCGCTCACACTAATGATGTCGAGCCGCATACATTCAACTCGATGACGAAACGCGCCAGCAACGCAAATGGTTCCAAAGAAGAATGAATATCGTAACCAACCCCGCAAATTTGGACGCTGCTTGGTGCAGCGGCATTTTGTCAATCAGACAATTGCTGACCTCGGTACAGTTATTGCGGGGGAACCGTAGTGTTATTTTTACCACGCCCTGCTTGCCTGACAGCAAATTCGCGCCGTTTGCGGGTGTACTTGACGATAGCCCATGCCAGTAGAACCAAAAACACGCCTATCAAGCTGAGTGCAACAACCAGTCGTGCTTCCATGAATTTTATCGATCCTAAATTGCGCAGTACTAACAAACGCAGCGTCCTGCGGTGTTCGAGACCGGTATTAGTCTGTCGAATATCTCACAAGAATTTTTTTCGAAAACGAGCTGCTAATTGTAACTAGTACATTTGATTATGCGAATGTCATTGAACGACAGGGCTTAAGCTTCCAGCTCCAGATACGTGGTTCGCCGAATGATGATGCGCTTATGCAATATTGCCGCCATGACAACGATATCGCTTTGGTTAAGCGGCTGTGAGAGGCAAGTTCCGCTTGCAAACGATGTGGCGGCGGCTATTCCTGCAGCAACAGAAAAAAGCGCGTCAAACCCGGTCGTTGTTGAGCTTTACCAGAGCCAAGGTTGCTCCTCATGCCCACCCGCCAACGCAGCGCTTAATACAATCGCCGATCAATCCAATGTTATCGCGCTCAGTTTTGCAGTGACTTATTGGGATCGGCTGGGTTGGAAGGATATTTTTGCAGACACCGCTTACACGCAGCGACAATATAATTACGCAGAAGCGTTAGGCAAAGCAAATGTGTACACGCCGCAAATGGTGATCAATGGCACCCGAGCCATTACCGGAAATCGCCCCGGTGAACTCACCCGCGCGCTCGCTGCGAGTAAGCCGGTTAGCGGCGAACCAAAAGTCGAATTTAAAGATAGCATAGTGACTGTTGGGGCAGGCAGGGGGTCAGCCGATGTCTGGTTGGTCCGCTACGATCCGCGAATCCAAAACGTCCAAATCCGCGCGGGTGAAAACGGCGGTAAAACGCTGCCGCATAAAAACGTCGTTCGCCAATTGAGCCGCATTGGCGGCTGGAACGGACAATCAGCGAGCTTTAAGATTTTCCGTCCAACTAACGCTGGGTGGAAATCGGTGATCCTCGTTCAACGTGTTGGCGCCGGCCCTATTATTTCAGCAAAGAAAATCTAGACCATCGCCAACAGCATTCGGCAATCGCTGTCGATGGTAATTTGCTCGCCAGCGGGCACTAAAAGACAATCACCCGTTGAGGCCGTTTCATGGCCTGCCAACGCACGGCCCGATACCGGCACCACCCAACGGTCGCTGTCGTTGGGCAATGACGCAAGTGTCGCTTGATCGTTTACCATCCAAAGCCGAAAATGTGGCCCGTGCACCAGCTGCTTGCTTACGAATGTGTTACCGGACCGATCATCTGCATAAGGTTTAGCATCGGAAACGGAGACGCCGTCATCCAGATGAAGTTCGCGCGGCACTCCATTGTCAAGCCGACCGTAATCATATAGCCGATATGTTATGTCCGCATATTGCTGTACCTCGACCAGCGTCACGCCAGCGCCGATTGCATGCACGGTGCCTGCAGCAATGTAGAAATAATCGCCTGCCTTGACAGGCTTCCAATCCAACAGCTCCTCGATTTCGCCCGACAGTGAGGATGCTCGCAAATCGTCCCCTGATAAGGGCCGAATAGTCCCGATGCCGAGTACTGCACCGGGTTTGGCATCGACGATATACCAGCATTCCTCTTTGCCCGAAATCCGCCCGCGCGCATTGGCCTGATTGTTATCGGGATGCACCTGGACCGACAGCTTTTCAGATGTGAAAAGCCATTTTACCAGAATAGGCATCGGGTCTGGGCCATCATTCTGGTACCAGATTTCCCCGATTTTTTTGTCGCCGAACTTGCCAAAGGTGGCTGGGATGTCAGTGCGGCCCCATGGCTTTTCAACCAGTTGTTTTTGCAGTTGCATCCGACGTTAATAGCATTGCTTGGCAAAAAGTTCCTAGCCAAAGATTTTGCTTTTGTGTGCTGACGACTGCGGCTATCTCTGCCGTAACAGCAAAATTCTCCCCGGGCGCCATTTCGAAACTGGAGCCGAATTCATGACTCAATATGTTACCCGCGCCGGACTGCAAGTCGCGGAACCACTCGCGCATTTCGTCGAGGTGCAGGCGCTTGCTGGTACCGGGATTGGGGTCGATCATCTCTGGCAAGGTCTCGCGGACATTTTGACCCGCTTTGTGCCAGTCAACCGCGGCTTGCTCGCCAAACGTGACAATTTGCAGGAACAGATAGACGTCTGGCACCAAACCGACTCTGGTCCGATTACCAATATGAAAGCTTATCAGGCTTTCTTGCGAGATATAGGCTACCTGGTGCCCGAACCCGCGCCGTTTGCCATTGGCACGCAAAATGTCGATGCCGAGATTGCTACGATGGCAGGGCCACAACTGGTGGTACCAAGCCTGAATGACCGTTTCGTGTTGAACGCCGCCAATGCGCGTTGGGGCAGCCTTTATGATGCGCTTTATGGTACCGATGCGCTAGACGCGCCGCCTGCAAGGACCGGCGGTTATGACGCAGAACGCGGTGCCGCTGTGGTCAAAGCGGCAAAGCTGTTTCTCGACAGCGCCGTCCCGCTCGCAAGCGGATCATGGGCCGAACTCGGCGATCCCTCGGGCGGCATCGCCATTAGCGATCCGTCGCAATATGTTGGCAAAAGCAAACACGGACGGCTGTTCCGGAACAATGGCCTGCATATCGAGGTGATGTTCGAACAAAACCATCCGGTGGGCCAGACCGATACATCCGGAATCTCAGATGTGATACTTGAATCAGCACTTACCACGATCGTTGATCTTGAGGATTCCATCGCTGCAGTCGATGCCCAGGACAAGGTTGCGGCCTACACCAACTGGCTGGGCCTGATGCGCGGTGATCTGTTCGCCTCGTTCGACAAAGGCGGACAAACAATGACCCGCGCGCTCGAAGCGGACCGCATTTATGACAATGTCACCCTTGCCGGCCGCAGCCTGATGTTCGTTCGCAACGTCGGTCATTTGATGACCAACCCGGCCGTGCTACTAGCCGATGGCAGCGAGGCACCGGAGGGCATATTGGACGCTATGTTCACCTCGCTCTGCGCGTTGCATGATTTGATGGGCCTTGGCACCCATCGCAACAGCCGCGCGGGCAGCGTCTACATCGTGAAACCCAAGATGCATGGTCCGGACGAAGCCGCGTTCACCAATGCATTGTTCGATGCGGTTGAAGATGTGCTCGGTATGTCGCGTCACACTATCAAGGTCGGCGTAATGGACGAAGAACGCCGCACATCGGCCAATCTTGCAGCGTGCATTCATGCCGTAAAAGACCGGATCGTTTTCATCAACACCGGCTTTCTCGATCGCACCGGGGACGAGATGCATACTGCAATGCAAGCCGGACCGATGATCCGCAAGGCCGACATGAAAACGTCATCGTGGATCCAGGCTTATGAGGCGCGCAATGTGCAGATCGGCTTAGCTTGCGGACTCTCGGGTAAGGCGCAGATCGGCAAGGGCATGTGGGCCGCGCCAGACATGATGGCCGACATGATGGTGCAGAAAATCGGCCACCTGAAGGCAGGCGCAAATACCGCATGGGTACCATCACCGACGGCAGCGACGTTGCACGCGATGCATTATCACGCATTCGAAGTGTTTGCGCGACAGGCTGAATTGGCCATAGAGCCAACGCCCGGGCTCGACCCTTTGTTGACTATTCCGGTCGCTCCTGCCGGGCATGTTTGGTCGGAGGAAGAAGTTACGCAGGAACTTGAAAATAATGCTCAGGGAATTCTTGGCTATGTCGTCCGCTGGATCGATCAAGGCGTCGGCTGCTCGAAGGTGCCCGACATTCACGACATCGGCCTGATGGAAGACCGGGCGACCTTGCGCATCTCATCCCAGCACATCACCAACTGGCTGCTCCACGGCGTCGCCGCCGAGGCTCAAGTCGATGCCGCGCTGACCAAAATGGCGGCAAAGGTCGATGCGCAAAATGCGGGCGATCCGCTATATCGAGCGCTCACACCGGATAGCATTGCCTTCAACGCGGCGCGCGCGTTAATTTTTGAAGGCCGAAAACAGCCCAATGGCTATACCGAACCCTTGCTGCACAGATTCCGGCTTGAACTGAAGGCGTCTGATCGTTTGCCCTAGCCCTGAAACGCGAGCGTTACCGGCAAACAGTCAAAGGGCGCTTATCTCCAAAGCGCGGTTCCTTCCTGTATTTAGACTTCAGCCGTTGCACCGCGCTAGCTCACATGGCATTCATAGATTGGGGGAAACAAATCATGGGCAGGATAATTATCATTTACGGCGTCATTGCCGGTGTCACCGTCGCTTTACTCATGCGGGTCGCGATGACGCTGTTTCCCGAAGGCGGCACCGCGGGCGTTGTCGCCGGTTTCTCGTCGATGATCATCGCGCTGAGCTTCGTTTTCATCGGCGTGAAGCGCTACCGCGACATCGAACTTGGCGGCGTCATCCGTTTCGAGAAGGCGCTGGCCGTTGGTTTCGGCATCGCCGCGATCTCAACAATTTTTTATGTCGGAGCTTGGGAACTGTATCTGTATTTTACCAACTACACATTCATGGATGAATATACCCGCATGGCGCTCGAACAGGCGCAGCAAGCAGGTAAATCGGCAAGCGAAGTCGCCACTCTGGCAAAGGAAATGGACGGGTTCAAAAAGCTGTACGCCAACCCGATCAGCCGGATGGCCGTTACCACGATGGAAATTTCTCCGGTTGCGGTTTTGATGCCGATCATCTCAGCCACTTTGCTCCGCAGCAGCAAATTCATGCCAGCGAAATCCGCCGCTTGAACATATCATCTCCCTGATGCACAAAGCCGCATCGGGGAGATTTTTTATGCGCGAATTGACCATCCGCTCGGTGATTTTGGGCGGGCTGATTACGTTGCTGTTTACCGCGGCGAATGTCTATCTGGGGTTAAAGGCGGGGTTGACCTTTGCAACGTCGATTCCCGCGGCCGTGATTTCGATGGCGATATTGCGGATGCTGCCCGGCGGGACGATCCTCGAAAATAACATCGTCCAGACCATCGCCAGCGCGGCGGGGACGTTGTCGGCGATCATCTTCGTGCTGCCAGGGCTGGTTATCCTCGGTTATTGGCAAGGCTTTCCGTTCCTGACGACCGCCGCGGTCTGTGCGACAGGCGGAATATTGGGGGTGATGTTCTCGGTGCCGCTCAGGCGGGCGCTGGTGACCGGGTCGGACCTGCCCTATCCCGAGGGCAAAGCGGCGGCCGAGGTTTTGATCGTGGGTTCGGCCGAAGGTTCGGGCTCGGAAGATAACAAGCGCGGGCTTAGGACCATCGTCGTCAATTCACTCGTCGCCGCAGGGCTGTCGCTGCTCATTTCGATGAAGCTGGTGGCGGGCGAAATAGCGCATTTCTTCAAGATCGGTGCGGGCGCGACCGGAGCCTCGACCTCATTGAGCCTCGCGCTTATCGGCGTCGGGCATCTGGTCGGCCTCTCGGTCGGCCTCGCGATGCTGCTCGGTATGGCGATAAGCTGGCTCGGCCTCGTGCCCTATTTCAGCCAAGGCGTATCGGGAGCTGACGCCGCCGAAATCGCCGGAACGGTGTTCCGTGAAAAGGCCCGGTTTATCGGTGCGGGCACAATTGGTGTTGCTGCGATCTGGACGTTGCTCAAGATTATTGGCCCGATTGTCCAAGGC
>JBKJLZ010000146.1:0-2742 GCA_046596705.1 Sphingorhabdus sp.
CGCTGCCGCACTTCGGAACGCATGGCGGCAGCTATCGGTGCATCGCTGTCGGCTATCGACTGCCCCTGGCACTGGATACAACGCAGCGTTTCCATCAGTTCGGTCGCCGCATCTTCCTGACGTTGGTCTGCCAGTTGGACGTTCGCCATATCAACGGTTTGGCTGTTTTGAGCGACAATCGGCCCAGGAATGAGCAACAGTCCAAGCATGAGCCGCGCCAGGGACTGTCCCTTTAGGGACTGTCCCTTTGGGGACAGTCCCTCAATTAGCATAAAACACCGTAGTGCTGAGCCTGTCGAAGCACGCCTAGCCGACAAGCGCCCTTCGACAAGCTCAGGGCTACGTTGAATTTTGAAGGCAGCAAAAACTCTCATCCCGCTTCCTGCAGCTTCTGGAGTAACATCGGCACATGCTCTTCGCGGATATCGCCGATATGCTGGTACAATATCATCCCGTCGCCGCCGATTACATAGGTTTCGGGAACACCCGATGATCCAAGCATCAACTGAACGTTCATCGTCTGATCGGCCCCAATCCGGCGATAGGGGTTGCCGAATTCGGCAAGAAAAGCTGCGACATTTTCAGGCTTGTCCTGAACCGCCACCCCGTCAATTTCAGCCCCGGCCCTCTTAAGCGCCTCAAGCTGAGGAGCTTCAACCTTGCAGGGTCCGCACCAACTGGCAAATATATTGAGCAACCGTGGCTTGCCATCGGCAAGCTCGCTGGTTGCAAATCCCACCGCACCGTCAGTGGCGGGCGGCAACACAAAATCGGGCAATTTTTGCCCGACCATTGCCGAGCGGATCAGCTTGTCCTGAGGCACCGCCAAACCATAGATGAACCACCCCGCGATGAATGAAAACACCACGAGTGGAACCCACAGCAGCCAACGCTTGCCCATCACGAAGTCCACTTGTTTTGGGCGGGTTTCTTGGCGCGGCGGAACATCCGCCCCAATAACGCCAGTAATCCGCCAAGCGCCACCAGACAGCCGCCGACCCAAATCAGCGATACAAACGGTTTCCACCAAAGCCTCACCTGCCACCGCATGTCGTTGGCACTATTCGGCTGTGCGATGACCGCGTAAAGCTGGCCATCCCAGCGAGTAAGCAACGCCGCTTCACTGGTTTGCATTTCGGGGGTGAAAAACTGGCGGGTTTGCGGCAATATCTCGACGCTCTCGCTCCCTCGGCTGGCAACCATATCGCCTTCGACGGCAACCCAGTTCTCACCGGCAACGGGGCGAACATCGCGCAATTTTACGGTCCAACCCGCGATACTGCGGCTTTCGCCAGGAGCCATGGCCGCTAAAGTTTCTGACGAGAAACCAGACTCAGCCGCCATTCCGGCAACGCTAACCGCAATCCCGAAATGCGCGACTACCATGCCGAAGATTGGCAGAGGCGTTAGGCGTAACTTTCGACCGAACAGTGGTAACCACGCAGCAATTGCCAGCGCAGCGGCAAAGCCAAGGCCGAGGATAGGCGACACCCCAGCTTCCGGCGCGACGATCATTAAGACGACGAGCGTTACGACCGCTGCAAAAAGTGGGATGATGACTAGTTTTCTGACCCGTACCTCTTCATCGCGTCGCCACCGAAGCATTGGGCCGATAAGCAACGCAAGCATTATGAGCAAAGCAATCGGCGTAGTAGCCTTATTGAAATAGGGCGCGCCGACCGAAATCTTGTTGCCCATTGCTTCGGCGAATAACGGGAATAGCGTTCCGACCAGCACGACGCCGAGTATTACGCTCAACAATATGTTGTTGGCTACGATTGCGCCTTCGCGGCTGACGATTGAGAACTGCTCGCCCTGTTTGACCGTCCCGATACGCAGTGCAAACAAAGCGAATGCCCCCCCTACATAAAGCATCAGCAAGCCAAGAATGAATGCACCCCGTTCGGGATCGACAGCAAACGCATGGACGCTGGTAAGTATTCCCGAGCGCACCAAAAACGTGCCTGCCATCGACATCGCAAAGGCGACGAGCGCGAGCATGACCGTCCATGCACGTAAAGCATTCCGCGTCGCAAGCACACTGACCGAGTGGAGCAAGGCAGTTGCCGCCAGCCAAGGCATCAGCGACGCGTTCTCGACCGGATCCCAAAACCACCAACCGCCCCAACCAAGTTCGTAATAGGCCCAATAGCTGCCGGCCGTTATGCCTAGCGTCAGGAATATCCATGCGGCCAGAACCCATGGCCGCATCGCGCGTGCGAAGGCGGGACCGACCCTACCGGTCAACAGCGCGCCGACGGCAAAGGAAAACGCAACCGAAAGACCGACATAACCAAAATACAGTGTTGGGGGATGAAAGGCGAGGCCGAGATCCTGGAGCAGCGGATTGAGCCCTGCCCCCGATGGCGGCGATGGGCTAAGCCTTTCGAACGGGTTCGACGAAAACAGCAGAAATGCGAAAAACCCCAGAGCGATAAACCCCTGAACCGCTAATGTCGCCAAAAGCGTTTTAGCATCCAGTCGCTTTTCAAACAGCGCGATCGCGGCTCCCGACAGCGCCAGCACAGTCACCCATAGGAGCATCGAACCTTCGTGATTGCCCCATGTCGCAGCCAATTTGAATATCGCTGGCTTGTCGATATGGCTGTTATTCGCAACTAGCAACACTGACAGGTCGGTAATCCAGAACAAGCGCATCAAGGCGGCAAAGGCGATAAGACAAAGCGCTCCCTGGACAATTGCAGCAGGTTTCACAATCGCGCTTAACTCAGCGCCCCGACC
>JBKJLZ010000166.1:0-4302 GCA_046596705.1 Sphingorhabdus sp.
TCTTATGGCCGTGGGCGCATCGCCGCACAATAGTCGATTGCGGCGAAAGTTTAGGCGCAGGGCATGGCGCGCTGATAAATGGCAAAGGTCTATGTTTGGTTGTTAGACGTTCGAGGAGTAATCGCGAAAAACAGGAGCGTGGCTGTGCCAATTCCGAACAAGAGTAGCGAAAAGGTCATGTGGGTCGAATACCAGCCGCTTGCTAGTTTCTTGAAAAAGCTCCCAGCCGATCAATCCAATCCCACTGACAGCAGCAAAGATAAAGAACCGGTATCGGATTGCCGACAATTCAGCGTTGCGTTTGTGGTCAGTCGAGATGCTCAGACGCACGAAAATTGTTGCGACAGCAGCGGCTAAGTTCGGCGCAACACCTAAGAGATATGCACTGATGGGGTCGAAATTTAGGGGGGTTGTCGAATCAAGTGCACGGTCGAAAGAAGCGCCAAAGCGCCTATGCCAGCAGGACAAAATCGCATCGAATGTTTCATAGGGTAAATGTGGTTGTGCCTTCTTTGTAAAGATCACAATAAACTCCGGCGAAGTTGAACATTTTGTAACGTGTACGCCGGGTAATGACGAGTGCAGTCTAGTAGTTATAGCTGAAATAAATTCGAAGTGCTCGCATCCAGGGAACAGGCAACAACGTTCTTCCGTTAACTGTTAGGCAAGCCATTCGACAACAGTTGCCGCTCAGGTCAGCTGGCAATGGCATTGCTCGCATCGAGGAAATGGATGTCGTACGTTTCGAATTTAAAAGCTGGAAATAGTTCCACTGCATCTGCCAAACGACAGGTCGGCACATTCATGATCGTATTGGTGGCGCATATCGGCTTGTTCATTTTGCTGGTTTTGTCTAGACAGGCTGAACCGCAGCCAAGACAACGCGGATCACTGTCGATGTTTGCTTTAGCCGCTGCAGCTCCACTCGCGCGGCCTGTTCCATTGATCATTCCTATCCTGCCGGAAAAGGCCGAGACGGCCAATCCGAACCCAGCCGAAATGTTCGCTGAACAGCAAGGTGCCAAAGGTGATCCCGACGGCGTGACGTGTTCCCCGATCGATATTGTAACGACCGAACTGGCAAACGATCCGATCGTACCAGTGGCGATCACACGCGTTCCCAGAAATGACAGGTCGATTTCGGAAGCCATTGTAATGTGGAACGCCGAATGGAGTTCCGTTGCAATCAACAAAGAGGCACCGATGGCGGAAGTGCGGCAGATGATCCATGCAATATTGTCCGATTTGCCACCCGAGTGCCTCGCCGTTCCGGTGATCGGACCCAGGCTGATACCTATTACTGACGGAGCTGGAAGCACCACGTTTCTGGTTTTCGGATCAGGGGAATGGACGTGGCAGCAATTGGTTGAGCTGCCTGACGCAATCTCAATCGACGAGACAGAGTGGACTTGGGATCAGCTTCTCGATGGTGAGATGCCACGCATATTTTAAACAAGTCGCAAGCCCGGCCTACTTTTCTCCGGTATTCTGAACAATTTCTGAATCTGCGATGAACTGAAGGAACTTTTGGATAAAATGTGAAGTTCTTTGTGCATCCATATCGGCAGTACGCCCGTACCTGCACTCAAATAGCGCGTTGTAACTTCGCTATGGCCATAAGGGAGCATCTAGGAGAACTGTCGTGAAACTGCGTACATTGTTAAAAATAAGTACTACTGTTGCCATAGCCTTTACCGCAAACGCCGCCGTGCTCGCCTCCAGTCATAGAGAGGCTCCCGGCATTACCGAAATACCCAAAGTCGATAATACCGACGTTTATGCCTTTCGCAGTTATGAGCCAGGCCGCCAGGATTTCGTTACGATCATCGCCAATTTCCAGCCAGGTGAAAATCCCGGAGATGGTCCGAACTACTACACGATGGATCCTGATGCAGTTTACGAAATACACATCGACAGCAATGGCGATGCCAAGGAAGATCTGACTTACCAATTTAAATTTGCCAACGTCTTGAGCAGCCCGAAAGGCATTACAATTAATGTCGGCGGCGTCGATCAATCTATCCCATTGCGCCATGTCGGACCTATTTCAAGTGCGAATGATTCCAATCTTGGCGAACGTGAAAACTACACCGTGACCCAGATTACTGGGGACCGGCGATCCGGTGCTCGCGGTCAGCTAACCAGCGGCGGCAGCGCGACATTTGTTAAACCGTTCGACAATGCCGGTAACAAATCGGTACCGAATTACCCGGCCTATGCCAATCAGTTCATCTATAATGTTGCTGTCCCGGGTTGCGCTACGCAAGGTAGAGTTTTCGCTGGACAACGTGCTGAATATTTCGCGGTCAATCTGGGCCCAATATTCGATCTCGTGAATTTCGTGCCAATCCAGGGCGCTCCTGACCCGGTATATAGCAGCGGCCCAGACTTTCCCGGCGGCATCACGCAAAGTCAGGACAACCAAGAGTTGATTGGCAAAAAGAACGTAACATCGCTTGCAATCGAGGTTCCGATCGCCTGCTTAAAAGGAGCCGGTAATGGCGTGATCGGCGTCTGGAGCAGTGCTAGCTTACCGCAAGCACGCCTCCTTCGACCTACCCCCAATACCCGCATGAGTGATCTTCAGGGCGGTGCACTGGTTCAGGTTTCCCGGTTGGGTATGCCGCTGGTCAACGAGGTGGTCATCGGTTTGCCAGAAAAGGATTTGTTCAATGCAGCAAAACCGACACGCGACGGTGCGCTTGCTACTTATGTCACCAATCCGACCTTTCCGGCAATATTGGACGCGCTCTTCCGCGGGCCAGTTAATGCAACACTCAAGACGTCATTCACGAACCTTGCGCCTACAAACTTCCCGCGCAACGATCTTGTGGCAACGTTTTTAACGGGCATCGAAGGATTGAACAAACAAAGCACTGTAACCGCTTCTGAAATGCTCCGGCTGAACACTGCGGTCAATCCGACCCTCCAGGCAGCGCAAAAAACATTGGGCGTGGTTGCAGACGATCTGGCAGGCTTTCCCAACGGCCGCCGCCCAGGCGATGATGTCGTAGACATTGTGCTGCGCGTTGCCATGGGTCGCTTGTGTCATCCCGTGCCTATAAACGGTGTGCCAACCAAATTGGGGTTGTGCACTGAAGCTCAGGCACCGACTGGAACAGTTGCGTATACCGATGGTGCGCCGAGCAATGCATCGAATATTCAAAACGCGTTTCCTTATTTGAACGCTCCCTTGCGCGGCGCTCCTCGTCCGCAAACCCAACCTTAAGGAGCAAGTAGATGACACGTAAGAACCTGCATCACCTGTTGCTTGCCATCCCGATATCGACACTCGCCGCCTGTGGCGGCGGGGGTGGTGACAACGCGCCACCACCGTCGCCGCCGACGTCTATAACTGCACAAGAAGATACTTTCGGTGTGGTATTTGGAATGGCATTTCGAGCGGACGCCAATAGCGAACCGATTGAGCCAAAAGACGGCGATATAATTCCTCTCACTCTGACCGAGGAACCCAAAGAAATTAATTAATTCAGGAAAAAGCCGGAGCGACCGCTTTGCGGGGCTCCGGCCAATTCATATCACCTCATTGCGGCGTTAGCCAAAAGTCATGCTGGAGAATATTGTATCGAAATCGGCATTAGGACGACCGGATATGGGTTTCGTCCAAACCACATTCATCAGCCAAGTGCCGTTTTCGGGAATTCGAAAGACGGCCTTTCCGTTTTTGTCGGTCTTCCTGACCGCGACCGGCTTTTCATCAGAGTCAAGATTACTCAGTTTGACGGTTGCACCCGCGAGCGTTCTCCCTTCATACATGACGCGTATTGGCAGAATGCGAGACTTGCCGAGCGCATAAGGGTCTTTTTCGGGAACAATCTCGAGCGTGAGGCCCGTTGGGCGGGTTGCGCGCAAGTCGGACAGCCCGTTGTTTTCACCGACGCGAATAAGCGCTTTGGCACGGCGGCTGTATATTTCCCGACCGTTGCTTTTGGTCATTCGGGTGCGGCGGCGATGTTCGAGGGCTGGGGTCAGCCCTTCGGTTTTGGCATAATCGGTGAATTTATCTGCGGGCAAATCCGAAACCGCATGATTGGTCTCCATCGTGATCACGTGAACGCCCTTGGCTGCGAAGACCGGGGCAACGTCAGCTCCGTCGCCAGCCTCACCAAGCAGCGGTTGCAGGTCGATCTGGCCGGTGGGCCCATCGGACTTCATCAGCAAAATCCGCTTACGATCAATCGTCCAGCGGGCCCGGTCATCGCCATGCCCAACCTGAATGGTAAATGGCAGCTTTTTTCCGACTTCTGTTTCAAACGTTCCAGGCTGAAGCCAGAAATCATG
>JBKJLZ010000189.1:0-11706 GCA_046596705.1 Sphingorhabdus sp.
GTATAAGCTGTCTGGGTTGGGAACGCAGTTTCGATTTGCTCGCGCCTTAGCAAATCTAGTATGCCTATACCGATGCCATGCCGTTTGCCGAACACTTCCTGATAATCAAGGCTGTCCACATCAAACGTAATCTGAATATCAATGGAGCTTGCGTTGAAGCCGGTAAACCCTGCGCGCACAAAGCGCCCTCCATTTTCTTCGACTACCGTTTCGAGCCATCCCGGCAACTGTGTGATCTTTGCAGTCGGAGTGTTGTAAACGAGGCCGATTGTGAAAGTGGTGCGGCGATATGTCAGGACCGTGAAATTGGTAATCTCCATGTCGAGCAGCTTGGAGTTGGATATAACCTTCGTCTCGCCCGAGAGCGCGCGTAACCTGGTGCTCTTCATACCAATTTTTTCGACCGTCGCGGTGGTTGTGCCGTAACCAATGACGTCGCCTCTGCGGAATGGCTTATCGAAAATGATAGAGATCGCAGCAAAAAGGTCGGAAAATATACCCTGCGCGGCAAGACCGATTGCGATGCCACCGACGCCCAGACCTGCGATCAGGCCGGTAACATTGATCCCCAGATTATCCAGGATAACGATTGTGGCAATCGCAAATAGGCCAAAGCTGACCAGAATCCGGATGAGCACCATGGCGCTTGCCAGTGTTTCGTGTTCATGCTCACCTTCGCCGGCGCGACGTTCGATCAGCCCCAATATGATTTCGCGGAGCCAAATCGCACCTTGAATGACGACTGCTATTGTGAACAGCACTTCGATCGTCGTCGCGATCGGCGCGGGGGCATTGGCAAAACCGTTCACCAGTTCGACTGCAACCATCAACCTGAAAAATTTGCTCGTTCGCGATATTGTACGCGCGACGATAGACTTCATGGCCGAACGGTGCTCGCTTTCCCGCGCAATCCGGGCAGCAACGCGGCGCAGCCAGCTAAGGGCAAAGAACAGCAAGACCGCTGCAATAACCGCGATCGTCAATTCCAACGCGTTGCCCTGCACCCAGTCAACAATCAGGCTCCAGTAATGTACAAGCTGCGGACCCATGCCTTCGATGGCATCGGGTGTAACTTTTGCCAGTAAAGGGACGGATGACGCGGAAGTGGGGGCAGACATACAGGTCACCTAGTGCACCGAATTAGGAGTTGCAACCTAAGCAAGTGTTTCGGCCGCTGTACCCCCGGTTGTCCCCATCAGCAATCGCGGCACCAGAAGGCGATGCGCGAACGCAAGCTATATTTCCTTAAACCCAAACGGAGTTGGCAGCAGCAAAGATATCGTTACGATCCTGTTTACCAATTGTTGTTAGGCGGGAAATACATAACCTAAGTTGCCTGAGCGCAGCTGACCGGTGCAGGATAGAATATGAATAGCAGAACGAGACAGGATAGGCAGTTGCGGGCAGTTAGGACCGCCATATTTGCAGGCATTGTGGTGGCTGTCTCGGCAATGTTTGTGCCTGTTGCAATACTCGAAGTTGTAATGCGGGTAACGGGGGTTTCAGGAGTATTCCTGGCAACGGCCGCCCCGATGGGCGATGCCGCGCGTGCGGTGATTGCCTTTAGCGCAGGTGCAGTGACACTTGCCCTGATGTCGGTAGTGCTGATGCGGGGTAGTGCAAGCGCTGTTGACGCGGACATGTATGACTGGACTGCCGCCGGAATTCCTGAAACCGATGACGACCTGACGCCGACGTGGAAAGTACGCTTTGCTGGTTTGGGTTTGCCTACGCTTAAACGGCCGCAAATGCCATGGGTCAAGAGTGATGATGACATCATAGAGTTTGTCGATTTGCCAAAGTTGCGTAACAGTGATGTTCACCCCGACGCCCCGGCCCGCCAACCCCTTTTGGTTTCGCAAGATCTACCGGCTCTCGATTTGGCAGAAACAGACGTTACGGTGGCTGTTGTTGCGCCAGTTGCAGACGATATAATTGACAATATCGCTCAGCCAGATCTACCTGTGGAACCAGTTGCCATTGCTGAAGAGCCGTCCGACTCGCAACCTTCACTTGCCGAGATGGTTGCGCAACTCGAGGCGTCAGTGTCGCAGCGGCAGCAGCAGCTCGCCGATCTCGAACTCGTAGCGGCAAATCTCGCAGCGAAAAAGACCGATTTTGTACAAGTCACTATCGAAGAACCAGCAGAACCAGCGCCTCTACCCGAGCCAGAGGTGGAACGGGTCCGCCAAATTCGTCCGGTTCTGGAGGCTGTGCCAGCAAGCCAGCCGCATGACGAGGATATGGATGCAGCGCTTGCCGCAGCATTGGCGACATTGCACCGAATGAACGGCACCGGCGGCTAAATCAATCAGTCACTCGTCCAGTATCAGTGCGTCGATTTCCAGACACATATTTTCTCCGTTGTTCGTTATCCTGGCTACAACGATATCGGCAACAACTACGCCCGTCAGGGCAAATTCCAGTTCGGGCAAAGTTGAGGCAAAAAGCCGGGCCTGGTCCAAGCCAAATGCTGCTTCCAATTCTGCGATGATCGTCATTTGCTGACCAGCGAAAGTGATGCTGTACCAGTCACGACAACTGAAAATGTCAAATCTTGCACCGGGCAGCAGCATGCCTAATGCCCGGATAATCTGATTGGCTCGGGTCATGCGGCGTTCCTCTGGGCTTCATACTGCCGCACGCGATAGTCGTTCATAAACGCGCGCAGGCGTGCAGCCATCTGCTCGCCGATCTCGCGTCCGTTTCGCATATCGAAAACAAGCCGGGGGTCGCGAACCGCTAGCCTTCCGAACTTGGTCGGTGGTAACCCCGTCTCCGTCAAGAATTGTTCGACAAGGCGATTGATATGCATTTTTCCTTCTCCGAATCAGATAGAACAAATATAGAACATTGTTGATAGGCAAAGTCCTACTTGTCTAGGAAAAATCCTATGATAGAGAAAGTATGATGGTAAACGAAGATCCTCGGAGCACGCTCGATCGACTGATCACCGACAATGGTGATGACTATGCCGGCTTATCGAAGCTGATCGGTCGCAACGCTGCTTATGTGCAGCAATTTATCAAGCGCGGTACACCCAAGCGTTTGCCCGAATTCGAACGCGGCATATTGGCGCGCTATTTCGGCGTTGATGAGCGTTTACTTGGCGGAATTACAACCGCTTCTGCTGGCAAAACCGGATTGCGAACAATTCCAAAGCTCGACGTCGGTGCTTCTGCTGGGCCGGGTGCGATGAACGAAGGTGAGGCGTTATCGGGCAAGATCGGGTTCGACGAAAAATGGCTGCGCAAACTCGGTGTCGATCCGAAGCAGCTGTCGCTGATCCGAGTCGAGGGTGATTCGATGTTACCGACGCTGGCCGATGGCGACGACATAATGGTTGACCGCGCTGCCGCAAATGTTGCTTTGCGAGACGGCATTCACGTCATCCGCATGGACGATGTGCTGATGGTCAAACGCCTGGCGCGCGGCCCCAAAGGACGGCTGTCGGTGCTGTCCGATAATCCAGCTTATCCCGATTGGGCCGATGTCGATGGAGCCAGCGTAAATGTGGTGGGGCGAGTCGTGTGGACAGGGCGGCGGCTGTAATCTTTTTGTTATAGACTATCATAACTAATTGTTATAAAGAGGCTTGGCGTTGAAGAAAGTTGAGTATGCCCGGGATGCGATCAAGGCATTGCAGCGAATGGATCGTATCACTGCCAGCCGGATTGAAGCAAAGATTGTCCAATACGCTGCAAAGCCATCTTCGCTGGAAAATAACGTGAAGGCTTTAAAAGGGCGGGCAGGTTTTATGAGGTTGCGCGTCGGCGACTGGCGAGTGATATTTACCGAAGATTTGGTCGTTCTGAAAGTTATTAAGATTGCGGCTCGCGGCCATGTATATGATTGAGAGAAGATAATGGGACAGGAACCGCAAAGCTTTGTTACGCCGGATGGCACCAGGATGGTGGTATTGCCTGCGGAAGATTATGCGCGATTGATCGACTTGGTCGAAGAAGCGCAAGACATTAATGCTGCGAAAGACCAGCTTGATCGTTTGGCCGCTGGTGAGGGCACGATGCCTTCGGAAGTACTGAAGCTTATTCTGGACGAGGAGCTCGTTGCAATCGCCGCATGGCGCCGTTATCGCGGGATGACCCAAGCTGCTCTCGCGAAGGCCGCCGGTTGCAGCCAAGTCTGGCTTAGCCGGATCGAAGCAGGTGCAGGTCACGGCACTCCCAAAATGCGCCGTGCGATTGCGGCAGCACTGGGCGCTCCACTTTGGTCGTTGGAAGATGAAACTGCGGATTAGCTGCCGCTTGCAAGCCAGTGTGTAAATCGCCACATAATGTGCCATGTCCAATGTCACATCTAACTTGACCAAACAGCCGCCCCTCAAAGCCGCGATCATTCCGGTTACGCCCTTGCAGCAGAACTGCACTCTGTTCTGGTGCACAGAAACGAATAAGGGAGCGCTGGTCGACCCCGGGGGTGACCTCCACAAGCTAAAAGACGCAGTCGCTCAGACGGGTGTCGAGCTGGAAAAAATCTTGATTACCCACGGCCATATTGATCATTGTGGTGAAGCCGGGATATTAGCGAAGGAACTGGGACTTCGTATCGAAGGGCCGCATGAAGAAGACCGGTTCTGGATTGCGCAGCTCGCCGAGGACGGCCGAAAATACGGGGTCAATGGTCAGGTGTTCGAACCCGACCGCTGGCTGGTCGATGGTGATACGGTGACCGTCGGCAACCTGATACTGGACGTCATCCACTGCCCCGGCCACACCCCCGGGCACGTCGTGTTCCACCACGCGCCGTCGAAGCTGGCGATTGTTGGTGACGTCCTGTTTCAAGGTTCAATCGGGCGCACTGATTTCCCGCGCGGCAACCATGCCGATCTTATAAATGCGATCACTCAGAAATTATGGCCGCTGGGCGATGATGTGACCTTCATCCCAGGCCATGGCCCCACCAGCCAGTTTGGCTATGAACGTCGGAGCAATATGTTTGTGGCCGACGATGTGCTGGCGAGATGAAGTCTCAAAGCATCGCCGCGTAAACTCGCCATAAAGCCCAGCCAGCCAAACCTAGCAGCGTCACAAATGTGATTAGCGTCCCGACCATCCTTCCCTTACCGAGCGAACCGCCGTCCATACCAATGCCGTGCGCCAACCGTCCGATAATGTAGAGAATGCCAAGGCCCCAAAGCCAATTGTTAGTGCCGCCGGTCGCCTCTAACGCGGCAATCAGCACAAGCACGAATGGCGCGCTTTCCACAAAGTTTGCGTGCGCGCGCATCCGCCTAATGACGAATTCATTACCACCATCACCCACCGAAACGCTTTCCTTTGTTCGCGCTTGCCCGCAACGGATCATGAGCCAAATGTTTACGAGCGCAGCACCCGCCGCGATCGTTAGCGTAACCGGTAATAGAAGCATGAAAAGCCCTCCCTAAATGTGGCGCCCCGTCTAACCGCTATCTGGCGGCTTGCAAAGCGTAGAAAAAGCGGTATAGCGCGCCGCTCACACGGACATTTCCGGGTTAAAAGAGCTGATTCTGGCGATTGCTTGCCACGACCGTACTTTTGACCTAATTATGTACCAGAACTTATTGATTTTGAAATGGAACAGGTGCCGAAATGGCTGTCCCCAAAAGAAAAACTACCCCGTCGAAACGCGGCATGCGTCGCAGCCATGATTCGCTTAAAGTTGCGGCTTTTCAAGAGTGCGCAAACTGTGGCGAATTGAAGCGTCCGCATCATATGTGCGACGCTTGTGGCCATTATAATGGCCGCGAAGTGATGGCGGTCGCCTGATCTCACCCAAGGAGAAGTGCTGGTGACCATGAAGCCGCGTATCGCCATTGACGCGATGGGCGGGGACGAAGGTGTGCCTGTGATGATTGCAGGCGCTGCCTTGGCGCGACATCGGCACGAGAGTTTCAAATTTCTGTTGGTCGGTGACGAAGGCTTGATCAAGGCCGCGCTCGACAAGCACCCAAACATGCGCGCTGCCTCTGAAATCCTGCACACCGATGGCGTTGTCACCGGCGAGGACAAGTTGAGTGCCGCACTGCGCAAATCCAAAACCAGCTCGATGGGGCTCACTATAAACGCTGTAAAGGCTGGCGATGCCAGTGCCGCGGTCAGCGCGGGAAATACAGGGGCTTTGATGGCGATTTCGAAGCTCGCGCTGCGGACGATGCCGGGTATCGACCGGCCAGCGCTCGCGGCGTTGTTACCGACGCTCGAAGATACTGATGTTGTCATGCTCGATCTCGGAGCGAATACCGAATGTGAGGCAAAAAACCTCGTGCAGTTTGCGGTCATGGGCGCGGCATATTCACGCATTATCTTCGGCTTCGACCGACCGCGTGTGCGCTTGCTCAATATCGGCACCGAAGAGATGAAGGGCACCGACGAATTGCGTTCTGCGGCTCAACATCTGCGTGACGCGACCGGGCTACACATGGATTTTCAAGGCTTTGTCGAAGCTGACAAGATCAACCGCGGCGAATGCGATGTGGTTGTCTGTGACGGCTTCACTGGCAATATTGCGCTTAAGTCGATTGAGGGTACCGCGCGATTTGTCACCGATCTTTTGCGTCGTGCATTTACAAGTTCGATCCGGTCAAAATTCGGATTTCTGGTATCGCGGCCCGCGACAGAATTGATCCGGCATCATCTCGACCCGAATAATCATAATGGTGCGGTATTCATGGGACTGAACGGCGTCGTCGTTAAAAGCCATGGCAGCGCCAACGTAAAGGGCGTCGCAAATGCGGTCGAGGTTGCAGCGCGGCTGGTCGAGGAAGACATCACCGCGCGGATCGAACAGGATCTGGCGCGGGTTGCAGTTGCATGATCGAGAGTGCCCTCCGCGCGGTTATAAAAGGCACCGGTTCCGCGCTTCCCAAAAACCGTGTATCGAATGCAGAACTGGCGGCGAAAGTCGATACTTCGGACGAATGGATTACCGAACGCACGGGTATTAAATTCCGCCATATCGCGGGGCCCGATGAAACCACCGCGACGCTTGCCACGCTAGCTTCGCGTAATGCGCTTGATGCGGCCGGGATGACGGCTGATGATATCGACCTGATAATCGTCGCTACCGCAACACCCGACCAGACATTTCCAGCCTCTGCCACGATCGTCCAACATGCGCTCGGCTGCAATGGCGGCGTAGCATTTGATGTTGCAGCAGTATGTTCGGGCTTTCTATATGCGTTTTCGGTCGCTGAAAGCATGATCCGCGCGGGGTCCGCCAAAAACGCACTGGTAATCGGATCGGAAACATTCAGCCGCATTCTCGATTGGGAAGATCGGGCAACCTGCGTGCTGTTCGGCGACGGCGCTGGCGCGGTTGTCCTTTCGGGCGAGGTTGGGACGCGTGGCGCGCTGGCCACGAGGCTGCATGCTGATGGCCGACATAATGAATTGCTTTATGTCGATGGCGGGCCGTCAACGACCGGTACGGTCGGTAAGCTGCGCATGAAGGGGCGGGAGGTTTTCCGCCACGCGGTTACTAATCTGGCGAACGTGATGACCGAGACCTTAGCGGCCGCAGATGTTGCGGCGAATGATGTGGATTGGGTCGTCCCGCATCAGGCAAATGCACGAATAATCAACGCAACCGCAAAAAAGCTGGGGCTGGATCCGGCCAAGGTTGTCATGACTGTCGATCAGCACGCGAACACCTCCGCCGCATCGGTACCGCTGGCGCTTGACGTTGCGGTACGTGACGGGCGGATCAAGTCGGGCGACATCATCGTGCTTGAAGCAATGGGCGGCGGATTTACCTGGGGCGCTTCAGTCGTCCGTATGTAAGTGCATTTCAGCGATGGCCGTTTGCAACAGCCACAATTTTGTTATATAACCGTAGTTTCTCAAGGGACGGGTCGCACGTCGGAGAAGTTAATGGCAGATAAAGGAACTTTAACCCGGGCTGATTTAGCCGAAATGCTTAACCGTCAAGTGGGGTTATCGCGGGCAGATGCAGCAGCAATGATAGAGTCGATACTGGGACATATGACTGACGCGTTAGTCGATGGCGAAAATGTAAAGATTTCCGGCTTTGGGACCTTCGTGCTTCGCGACAAGGGTCAGCGCATTGGTCGCAACCCAAAAACTGGGATCGAAGTCCCGATCACCCCGCGCCGCGTTCTTACTTTTCGCGCTAGCCAGGGCATGCGGTTGAAGGTCAAATAAGCCACGCAAATGGAAAAATCGGCAGACGCATTCCGGTCAATCGGCGAAATGGCCATTGAGCTAGGCGTCCGCACGCACATATTGCGCTATTGGGAAGAACAGTTTCCGATGCTCCGTCCGCTGACACGCGCCGGTGGCCGGCGGCATTACCGGCCCGCCGATGTCGTTTTATTGCGGACGATCCACCGCCTGCTGAACAGCGAAGGCTACACGATCAAGGGGGCACGTAAGCTGTTAAGTGAGCGTGCAAAGGATGCTCTACTTGCGCCGACTGATGCTGCTTCGATCGTGACCGGTGCAACGCCTGCGTCTGCCCCCCCGTTCGATATGGCAGCGTTACGTGCCGTTCGCGACCGGTTGTCAGCAGCGCTAGCCGCCGCTTAAATGTTCATATCCCGCGCATAGACCATGTCGCGGAAAGGAACATCGCCGACCATGAATGCTGTCTCGCCGATGTGCAAAAATCCGGCGCGTTCGTAAAATGCTCGGGCCCGCGTGTTGCTTTCATAAACCGCTAGCAGAATGCGTTTCGCACTGCGCCGCTGCGCGATGTCCAGCGCTTGCTCCATCAATATCCGGCCATTGCCCCCGCCCTGCCAAGGTCCAAGCAAATAGATGCGCTTGATTTCCAGGTCGCCCGGTCGTTGTAATTCGGGATGCTCGGGCGGAACGACCATGACATAGCCGACCGGAGCGCCAAGTGGCGTTTCGCCGATTACGATGTCTACTTCAGGGTTGGACAACTTCGACTGGTAATATTCCACACTATGTTCGGTGTTCAGATGCTCGAGCAACGGCTTGCCGGGATGGTCGAAAGCAAATGTCGAAAGAAACGTCGCAGCTCCTAAATATGCCAACGCTTCGGCGTCGTTCCCGTCGGCTTGACGCCAGCTAATGGGCGTCATTCGTCCTCAGGCCCCAGTTCCGGGTCAAGATCGCGCGGGCGAATGAAGTGTGTCAACCGTCCGCATTTGCGGTCGATGTCCACCCAGCGTTCTATATCCAGTTCCATCCTAGCTAGCGCTCCAGTGGGGTATTTTTCCCACACCACATCGCGAAGTGGCGAGTTGCCGTCGTCGGGAACGATGTCGAATACCAGATCCTCCATCCCCGGATTATGCCCAATCATAAGCACGCTTTTCGCCGTATCCGGCTGGTCGCGTAGCACGTCCATCAGTGTGGCAGAGGAGGCAAGGTAAATCCGCCGATCCCAATTGGCATCGATGCGCCTACCAGTGCCTTTTACAAATTGGTCGATAGTGTCGATTACGCGTACCGCGGGACTTGCGACCACATGGTCGAAAGTCATAGCTTCGCGTTTTACCCAAGTCCCGACAAGCATAGCTGCTTTTTCGCCACGCTTATTCAGCGGCCTATCGAAATCCCGCGGGATTGCATCGTCCCAGCTCGATTTGGCATGGCGCAACAAAGTCAAGGTGAGCGTCAAATCGGGTTACCTTCTTGCAGGGTTTCATCCGCCTCCTGCCGCAAATTTGTGACGGGGGAAAGACCTGATTTGATGGATGTAACGGCCTCATCCAGTGTCAACCGCCGCACTGGTGTACCTGGCGGGAATGCGGTCAAGAGGCGGCTCGGGACGGCTGACGACAGCAGTACGAAATGCCCCTTATCGCCAGCACTCCGGATCAAGCGCCCGAATGCCTGCGCAAGCTTCGCTCGGATCATCCGGTCGTCATAGTCGGTCCCGCCATATGAAAGCCTTCGCGCACGATGGAGGATGTCAGGACGCGGCCACGGTACTTGCTCCATGATCACCAGCCGCAGCGAATGGCCCGGCACATCGACGCCGTCTCGAAGTGCATCGGTGCCTAGCAGACTGGCATGGGGGTCATCGCGGAAAATATCGACGAGCGTGCCGGTATCGATTGGATCGACATGTTGCGCGTACAGCGGCAGTCCATCCCGCGCCAGCCGGTCGGCAACCCGCGCATAGGTCGAACGCAAACGTCGGATCGCGGTGAACAAGCCCAAGGCACCGCCACCCGATGCGCTGATTAGCGATGAGTATGCCCCTGCAAGTGCCGCTATATCGCCTCGCTTGATGTCGGTAACGATTAAAACCGCGGCCTGTGCCGCATAATCGAACGGGCTGCCGGCAGAAAAATGCTCGGCGGCGTGATCGAGGTGGACCGCGCCAGTCCTTGCCTCAGCATTTACCCAATCGCCACCGCTTCTGAGCGTCGCTGACGTTGCCAATACCCCGTGGCTAGGCTTCAGCACAATATCGGCCACCGGCTTCATCGGGTCGAGCCAGCGCCGGTGCAACCCGACATCCATGTCGCGGCCTTCGTATCGATCAATTGCCAACCAGTCGACAAAGTCCGGATCAACCGGTCCGACCGCTCGCGCCAGCATTGCAATCCACGCGCGCAATGTGTCAATCCGCCAGCCTAGGCTGGCCATCGCCCCTTCGACTCGCGCCCGTGCACCGCCGTCAAGCCAGTCGGGCGGATCAGCGATCATTGCCTCCAAGCGGCTGCCAAGCACGGTCAACGGCCTTGCCAGCGCCTCAAGCGCAACCGCCGCATCTGCCACTGAATCGACTACCGCTGCATGCGGGTCGGCAAGCTCTGTTTCCAGACCATAGCCAGCCTCAGCGGCATTGCTTTCGTCGCGCGCAAAAACCATGATCCGGATCGCCGATAGCAGGCGTTCGATGGGGCCCGAAGGCATCCCCTCGGTCAGCCGCTGCAACCAGCCATCGCCGGGCAAGGCCTCTGCGGCAATCCGCGCCATCTCGATTGCGAGTCCACCCTCTTCGTCATAGGAGGCGACGTCGGCCAACCGCGCCGCCAACCCACGGCGCCGACCGCGCGCCTTGCCTTCCGGGCCGATGACCCAGCGACGAAGCTCGACCGTTTCCTGACCCGTGAGCGCAGCTGAGAACATCGAATCCGCCGCATCGAACAAGTGATGACCTTCGTCAAAAATTATCCGTGTCGGACGGTTAGCTTCGTCACGGCCGCGCGCCGCATTGACCATCATCAATGCATGGTTGGCAATGACGATATCGGCATGAGTGCTGGCCCGCGCTGCGCGCTCGATAAAGCACTTCTTGTAATGTGGGCATCCGGCATAAATGCACTCGCCGCGCCGGTCGGTCAGAGCAGTCGAACCGTTGCGGCGGAACAAAGTGGGCAGCCAACCGGGCAAATCGCCGCCAATCATGTCGCCATCCTTGGTGTACGCAGCCCAGCGTGCAACCAGATGCGCCAGCGTTGCCGCGCGTCCGGCGAACCCGCCCTGCAATGCATCCTCCAGGTTCAGCAGGCACAGATAATTTTCACGGCCTTTGCGTACCACGACCTTCGATTTAAAGGTGTCGGCGTCTGGGTAAATCCGCTTTGCCTCTCTCACGAGTTGGCGTTGCAGCGCCTTTGTAAAGGTCGAAATCCATACCGCACCATCGGCCGTTTTTGCCCAGAGCGACGCAGGGGCAAGATAGCCTAAGGTTTTGCCAATACCGGTGCCAGCCTCGGCCAGAACCATATTGGGCTCGCCCTTGCGCGCGCGCGGCGCAAAGATT
>JBKJLZ010000261.1:0-4012 GCA_046596705.1 Sphingorhabdus sp.
TGAGCCAAGCTGCACGAGTCTATCTCGGCACTTTCCTGGCGCCGTTGATCCCGTTTCTCGACCGCGAAGACGTTACCGACCTGTACGTCAATAAGCCGGGAGAATTGTGGCTCGAAACCGGCGACGGTACCGAGCATCACATCGTGCCCAGCCTCGACGAAGCCTCGTTGTGGCGGCTTGCGCGGCAGATCGCGGCGACATCGGATCAAGGCATCAGCCGTGAGCATCCGTTGCTCGCGGCGACCTTGCCTGACGGTTCGCGCATCCAGATCTGCGCACCGCCAGCCACCCGGAGCGCAATCGCGGTCGCTATCCGCAAACACAACGTCCCCGATTTACGCTTGAGCGATTATTTTCAAGCAGGTGCATTTTCGCGCGTCGGCGAGGCAGCGATTTCAGAAAACGCCGTCAATCGTTCCCTTACCGCGCTTTTGAATGCGGGCAACATCATGGAATTTTTGGCCGCTGCGGTGCGTGCGCGCAAGACCATAGTCGTCGGCGGCGGAACGGGAACCGGCAAGACGACGTTTCTCAACGCGTTGCTTAAAGAAGCGCCCACGGATGAACGACTGATCCTGATCGAGGACACGCCAGAAATCCAGCTCACTCATGAAAATGCCGTAGGCCTGATTGCGGTGCGCGGCCGCTTGGGTGAAGCCGAGGTGAGCCCAGCGGACCTCGTGGAGGCGGCTTTGCGGCTAAAGCCGGACCGAATTATCATGGGCGAAATTCGCGGCGCGGAGGCGATGAGCTGGCTGCGCGCGGTAGGGACAGGACATCCTGGATCAGTAACAACCGTTCACGCCAATTCGGCTAGCGGGATATCGGAGCAGCTTGCACTGATGGCGCTAATGTCCGGGGTCGAGTTGCGCCGTTCGGAATTGATCGATTATATCCGCGATATTGTTGATATTTTTATCCAGGTTGGTCGCCATGAAGGCGCTCGCCTGATTACTGAAATCGAATTTTCGACAAATTCGCAAACATCATTGGAGATCGTTCCGACTAAAATCGGCACAACGGCGATGCGTGCGATGATTTAGGCGCGTTGGCGCGGATGTGACATTCGTTCACTCCGTCAATGCAAAAATTTTACGGCTCTCAAGCACAGGGTATTATTGGGGCGCATGTTTGAATGGCACACTGTACAATGTCTGCCTAGTCGAACATCTTTTCGAATAGTGGACAGTGCCGACCCCGCCCATCACGACGTGACATCACGTTCAGGCAAATAGAAGGTTGGTGAAGACCGTAAGCAATAAGTGCGACCCCCGAAAGACCTAAACAAACCGTGGCGTTATCGCCGTTCCATACTAAGCAGATTTACATTGAGAGTTAAACTTGCTGCTGCTGGGGCTGAACTCCCGACCTCGTTATTACCAAATCAAGGTAAGCACGGCTTGAAGCCCAGTGATTCCCGCTGTTTCGGGTGATTGTCTGTGGGATTTTGTCAAGGACCCACACCAGACCCAAACTGTCCGGATTTCCGGTTTTGGCGTTTTCCTATTGAAAGCTCTTTTGTCCAACAGGAACGCGAGAAGTGACCTACGCTGGACCTACAAAGTTGCCTCGGTGGTAGGGTAGCGGACGACAAACGCATTTCTCCCCGTTTTGACGCGCGGGCCATTTGTGGCGCGACTTGTCGCCGCGCAGCGCTTCGGCATTCGTCGATTTTCTCGCTATCGCTTACTTCGTGGACTTCTGCATAAGAGCCGCACACTTTTTCGATTGCCCATGAGATGCGGCGCCCAAGCATGCGCACATCTTTTTTATTTTCGAGGTCGAGATCCGAATAACCGATCCTAACCGTCTTTACTGGATTTGATGTTGCGCTCGCTGGTAACATAATCGCAAATCCGACCGCACCGAGAGCGATCTGAAGAATTTTTAGCCTAAACATTGTCATAATCCTTACCCGTGGGCATGGAAACATGCCGAGTGAAACAATTAGATTATTTGCCCGCCCGTCGCCGCGACCCTTTGGCGACGGACAATTTAGGTCAGTTTCTACTGGCAAGCTTTACGCGAGATTTTGCGACAGCAAGGTCACGTTGGGGTGCGACGAGCTTAACAGTTGTTCTGACACACTTGCGGATGGCCATTCGCATATAAAGCGGTTCGCCCCTGACAGTACCGCAGACGATCCTGACCGCGCGGTCCAAGCGTTGATCGAGAACTTCTTGGCCATCGACGGTCGATAAGTTTAGATCGCCGTATTTTACGACTGCCTGTCCGGGCTGGTGGATGCCGGCGGGCGCCACGGTGATCACCGCGCTCATAAGGGTCAAAGCGATAAAAGACATGTTTGCTCTCCTGTGATGCGGCGCAGGAATGCGCCACTGCTGTGAGAGTGAGCCATTCAGGTACGGATGCGACAGGATTACCACCCGATGAAATGCCGATTCTACGCCGATAATATGCTGATTATCGCTAATTAAGTCAGATAATCGGGGTTCACACCAGTTTGCTTCCAATAATTTTGAAGGCCAAGCCTCAACGTTAATGCATCGAAACGCGGATCGGTACGTGCTGTCTGCATAGGCGGCTCGAACAGGAAAAAAGTCATCACCCCGCTGTGCGGCAACAAACTATTGGCGGAAAGTCGCTCCCGGAAAGAGCGGATTGGCTCACCTGAAACATAAAAAAGATCGAGATAGGCAAATGCGGCGTCCAACCTGTTCACTACCGATGAAAAACTCGCTGCCTCCTGAGCCTTGCTCATAATTTTGGAGGCGACTCCATCGAACAGAGACAGGGCGTCGTCGATATCAGCGGCATCTGTTTTTTGGAGGGCAATGGTCTGTGCTGCCCAAATTTCGAAATCGATATCATCAAGACCAACCGGTGCCTCGTCCAGCATTGTTTCGGCTTCATTGAGCTTTCCGGAAAACATCAGAAATTTAAATCGCGACGCCCATATCGAGAAATGCCGCGGCCAACGCTCGATCAACGTGTCGAGCAATGCATCAGCCTCATCTGGACGACCGGCGCACCACAGTTTTATAGCGTGCGATGTCACCGCGGGCGACGGCAACGAAGCGTCCACCATCGGTGCTCCTGTCTTGATGGACTCGCGTATGCGTCCCGTCTCAAACAAGAAACCCGCGCGTGCCCGGCGCGCAATCGCATGGTCGGGAAAGCGGGTAAGAACATGCTGTGTCCGGCGATCGTAATCGATATAGCTTGTATACCACAGCCCGTTGCCGAGGGTGATGATGACAGCGCCATCTTCGTTGCCGGGGTCGATTTCAACTGCCCTGCGAGCCGCCGCATTGATACGATTCAATATGCCGGCTGCGTCGGCCCGCCTTCGGATGAGTCCCTGCTGCCGATAGGCTACCGCCAGCTTGCCCCAAGCCTCAGCCCGATCCGGAAAGCGCCGGGCCGCCTCTCTCATAATAGCAACCGCAGCGTCATTCTGCTCGGGCGTGCCGTAATCGAGCGCCGATGCCGCCTTGTCGATCAGTTGGGCCAGTTCGGCGGGGACCGGGGGGAACCGCCGGTACAGAAACCAACTGCTGGCAGCGCCGGTCAACGCCACAACCGCGCCAGCCATTATTGCCCGCCTGTTAATCGGTTCGCGTTTAAACGTGTCTGGCAGACTAGCGTTTGCGGCTGAAAAATCTGGCTCGTGCTTAAAACGTAGCCGATAACCGACACGCGTTACTGTTTCGACCTGCAATGCCCCGTTCCCGATCCCCTCACTGACCCGGCGGAGACGCGATATCACACGGTTGATGGCATCGTCGCCTACTATCCGGCCTTCCCAGCAGCTGAGCACGAGATCGTCTTTCGACACCACCGCCCCGCCCGCCCGGTAAAGAGCAACCAATACCTGCATTACGCGTGGCTCGATGACATGTCGTTCATCACCACGCAACAATTCGCGCGTCGATGGATGCACATAAAGGTACCCAATCGCGAAATCGGGCTCATGCGCAAGGTCGATCCGTGGGTGCTCCATGCAGCCCTCCCAGTTAGATAAAGCGACCTGATTTTTCCGCACTATATA
>JBKJLZ010000272.1:0-6729 GCA_046596705.1 Sphingorhabdus sp.
CCGAAATTTGCAGAGACGCCGGAAGGCAAGAAGCGGGTCGCCGCCAACATTGCCAAATCTGCTCGCAAGGAGCGCAAAGGCGAACGCCGGTCGCGTGGTGCTGTGGTCGAGAAGCCCAAAGACAAACGCCGCGCCCCGGCGAAGATTGGTCAAATGGCTGCGGGTAAAAAGATCGCTGCGAAGAAACCGGTCATCAAAAAGGCTACCCCGAAAAGGAAGCCGTAAATGAGTCCTAACGCTATATTTTGCTGGGATGACCGCGATGCCGTGCGCGCCTTTGCCACCGAAACTGGCTTTGGCACGCTGTTCCTGACCACGCCCGACGGGCCTCGCATGGCACATTTACCCTTTGTTTTTTTGGACGACAACCGCATTGGATTTCACCTCGCGCGCAACAATGCGCTAACGAAATATCTGGACGGAGCAGAAGGCTTGTTCGTGATCAATGGCCCCGACGGTTATATTAGCCCAGACTGGTACGGAATCGACGATCAGGTGCCAACATGGAACTATGTCGCGGTGGAACTGCAGGGGCCGGTTGCGAAAATGGATGAGTTGGCGTTAATTGAGCAGGCGGATGCGTTATCGGCGATGCATGAAATACGGCTCGCTCCCAAGCCGGTCTGGACTCGCGACAAAATGACCGATGGGCATTTTGACAAGATGCTGCGGGGAATTACCGGATTTGAAATGATCATCACAGCGTGGCGCAGCACATTAAAGCTGGGACAGAATAAGACCTCTGAGATCCGCGCAGCAGCAGCGGACGGCGCGGAAGCCGCAGGCTACCCCGCGATTGCGCATTTGATGCGGAATTTACCGAAATGAACCGGCTTGCGGTGTTCGATTGCGACGGCACTTTGGTCGATAGTCAGGCAAATATCTGCTTGGCGATGGAACATGCATTTGCCGAAGCAGGGTTGGCTCCGCCGCCACGTCAGGCGATACGCAGAACAGTCGGACTGAGCCTTTTGGAAATCATGCGAGTCCTGTTGCCCGATATGACCGGCATCGAGCATGCCGCGATGGTGGAAAGATATAGGGCATCCTATCTTACGCTCCGAAACAACGGGTTGGAGCATGAACCGTTGTACAGTGGAATGGCTGCATTGTTGTCGGCGATGGACGAAAACGGCTGGTTGCTTGGCGTTGCTACGGGAAAATCGGATCGTGGGCTGGAAAGATGCCTCGAATATCATTCAATCACCGGCTTGTTTGTCACACTGCAAACCGCCGATCGTCATCCATCAAAACCCCATCCATCAATGGTGTATCAGGCAATGGCAGACGCCGGGGTGGACGCGAAATCAACGGTCGTCATTGGCGACACTGTTTACGATATTCATATGGGTAAAGCCGCAGGTTGCCGGACCATCGGGGTTGGCTGGGGCTATCATCCGGCTGATGAATTGCGCAACGCAGGCGCAGGTGCCATCGTCGAAAGCATGGAAGAGCTTTCTCTTAAATTAAAGGATATGCTGTGAGCGACGCGGACGATGAACTGGCAAAGAAGCGCTTCGCCGTCTTAAGCCTGACGCGGCTGTCAGGCGCGCTCATGGTTGCGTTTGGTCTAGGCATTGTCTCAAACGGACTGTTCGGGTTACCCAAGACCGCGGGCTATTTCGTTCTGGTCGCCGGGATAATCGGATTTATTTTCATGCCGTTGTTTTTGGCAAAGGCCTGGAAAAGCCCGCCTGTTCCATGAGGCGTTTCTGGAAAGATGTCACGGTTGAGCAAAGCGCTTATGGCCTGGCGATCCGACTTGATGGCAAGCCGGTAAAGACGCCGCTAAAAGCTGAATTGATTCTGCCGACAAGGGCATTAGCCGATGCGGTGATCGCTGAATGGGAGGCTGTCGTCGAAAAGATCGACCCCGCCGCAATGCCGATGACCGGTTTCGCTAATGCGGCAATCGACCGGATTGGGCCTGAACGTCACACTTTTGTTAGTGCAATATCGGCTTATGGCGAGACCGACCTGTTCTGTTATCGAGCGGAAGCCACAGAGCCATTGGCCGAGCGGCAGTCCAAAATTTGGGAACCTTGGCTCGACTGGGCACGCGTCCGCTATGACGTTGCGTTTAATATCATTGAGGGCATTATGCCGCGTCCTCAGCCTCCCGAAACAATAAAGCGGTTGCAAGCGGCGGTGGCTTCGCGTGGGACATTTGAACTGGCGGCAATGGCAAAGCTGGCGCATTTGTCCGGCTCGCTGGTTGCGACTCTGGCATTGATCGAGCAGGCAGGTACCGCGCAGGAGCTGTGGACCGCATCTTGTCTTGACGAAATCTGGCAAGAAGAATTGTGGGGTGAGGATTATTTTGCCACTAAAAACCGCAACGATCGCGAAGCTGAATTTATGCAAGCCGCTCAGTTTCTGCGGACATTAAAGACCGATGCTCACAAATATGGTGACACTTCAGTATTAAACGAGTCGGCGCAGTGACCGAGAGACATAGATGGCCGACCTGCATTTAGCCAAAGCCAATAGCTTGCCAGACGCCGCACGCATCGCTGGTTATGCGGGGCTATTCCCGCAGCTTCTCGCTGCGCTGATGACATTGGCTAATAGCGAATATCATTGGGTGGGACTGGCCGCTGCTTATGGTTACGCGGCGTTTATCTTCAGCTTTCTTGGCGGCATCTGGTGGGGATTCGGCGTCATTGCTCGAAAAGACGGCGTTGACGCCAATCCGATTTTCCTGGCTGCGGTCTCACCGAGCCTGATTGCCTTTGCTACCTATCTGCCATGGATTTTGGGTTTCGATTGGCCGGGACCATCGATGCTGTTGCTCGGGCTTGGCTTGATGATGTCGCCGTTGGTTGACCGTTGGCTGCAATCGCAATGCCACCTTCCCGACGGTTGGATGCGGTTGCGCTGGCAGCTATCGCTGGGATTAGGTGGATTGACATTCACACTCGGTATCGTGGCGCTGTCGTGACACCTTTCGAACCGACCCGTGCGGCAGCGCTAGCCGCGCTCGAACAGTTCTTGCCAAACGCCGGTCAGCATTACGCCGATCAGCGCAGTTTCGATTACGGCGCGGAGAAGCGCGACAATATCTCGATGCTCTCGCCCTATATCCGCCACCGGATTATCTCGGAACAAGAGGTCGTAGCCTCCGTACTTGGAGCGCATGGCCCCATGAAAGCAGAAAAGTTTGTTCAGGAGGTTTTCTGGCGCACGTACTGGAAGGGCTGGCTGCAACAAAGGCCTGCAGTCTGGCACGCTTATTTGTCTGAACTCGAACATGAAAAATCGCGAAAGATTTATGGTTTCGCATCCGCCTGTGATGGGGAGACGGGGATCGAAAGCTTTGACCATTGGGCGACAGAATTGCGCGCAACCGGCTATCTCCACAACCACGCGCGCATGTGGTTTGCCAGCATCTGGATATTTACACTGCGACTGCCTTGGCAATTGGGAGCTGATTTTTTTCAGCAGCATTTGATCGACGGCGACCCAGCTTCGAATACGTTGTCGTGGCGCTGGGTCGCTGGCTTGCAAACCATAGGCAAAAATTATGTGGCGAGCGCCGATAACATTCAGCGTTACACCAATGGTCGTTTTGCGCTTGCAGAAATTGCTATGCAAGCTCAGCCGCTTACTGGCATCGATCACCCCAATCCGGTCGCCATCCAGCCCATGCCCTCGCTGCCGGACAGACCGTATATATTGCTCCTGACCGAGGAGGATATGTATCCGCTGGATGCTCTACCAGCGGGCATTAAGATAGCAGGTGTAGCCACCGTTAATCCGGTCCAGCCCTGTGCGCCGAATGTTACCCAATTCAGGCAAGCAGCACTGCAAAATGCGGCCACCAAGCTTTCGGAGCGTTTGGGCGTTGCTGCCAAATCCATTGAAAACTGGAACGCGCAAGAAATGGCCGATTGGGCAAAGGATTGCGGTGTAACGGACATAGTGACCGCCGAAGCTCCAGTCGGGTTTGTTGCGCCTCGTTTAAAGAAGATGGCGGATGACTTGGCGGCGCACAGTGCCCGTCTGCATCTCGTCAGACGACCTTGGGATGAGCTTTGCTGGCCGCATGCACGTAAAGGGTTCTTCGCGTTTAAGGAAAATATTCCTTCAATAATCCGCGATTTGAATTTGCTTTAAGTCGCCGCCAGATCGCGAACGAAACCAATCAACCCTTTTTGCCGCCGGCGTTTCATTCTTTCGGCGGTCAAGATCTGGCTGACTTTTTCGAAACACGCGCCGACTTCGTCGTTGATCAGGACATAGTCATAACCGTCCCAGTGGCCAATTTCGGCCTTCGCGCGGGCCATGCGATCAGAGATTACCTCGTCACTGTCGGTATTGCGCGTGTGCAACCGTCGTTCGAGTTCTTCGATTGACGGCGGCAGAATGAAAACGCGGACCACATCTGGACCTGCCTCTTGATACAGTTGCTGAGCACCCTGCCAGTCGATATCGAACAGCACATCACAGCCCTCGGCCAACGCTGCTTCCACCGGCGCTTTTGGGGTGCCGTAACGGTGGCCGAACACATGTGCCCATTCCAGGAATTCGTCGTCGGCAGCCATCTGTTTGAAGGTTGCCACATCGGTAAAATGATAATGTTCGCCATCGACTTCGCCCGGACGCGGTGGCCGGGTCGTGTAAGATACCGACAGCGAGATATTGTCGTCGCGATCGAGCAACATCCTCGACAATGTCGATTTTCCTGCGCCTGATGGTGACGACAGCACGAACAACAGTCCACGGCGTTCTAGTTCGTGCTTTTCATTGTGACGGTCGACCATAGCCGCTACTGCGCGAAAGGGGGCGTTGCCGTCAAGACTTTTGGGGGGAACGAAATTATGCACTGGCCACTTCGCGTTAGCAAATTCAGCGCACTCATTGCGCTGCTGCTGACTTTAGCTTTCATCGCGATACTGTTCTTCATGAACCGACCGCCGATTTGCGCGTGCGGTACAATAAAGCTGTGGCATGGCGTTGTGCAGTCTTCTGAAAACAGCCAACATATCAGCGACTGGTACACGCTGAGCCATATTATCCATGGATTCATTTTCTTCGGGCTTGGACGGTTGCTGCTTAAGAAATGGCCGCTCGGGCTGGCCTTATGTGCCGCAATTCTGGTCGAAGGCGCATGGGAGATTTTAGAAAACTCGCCGGTGATCATCGACCGTTACCGTGAAGTTACGATTTCTTACGGCTATGCCGGCGACAGCATCATCAACAGCGTGTTCGATTTGGTGTGGATGATCTTCGGCTTTTTCCTGGCATCGCGTTTGCCATGGAAGGTGACGCTTGGTCTTGCATTACTGTTCGAAGTATTCACTGCCTATATGATCCGCGATAATCTCGCGCTTAACGTGCTTATGTTGGCTGCACCGAGCGAAGCAGTCAAGGAATGGCAGGCGGCTGGAACGGGCTATTGGCTAACGGGAAAATAAGGCGTTAGAATTTGATTTTTACGCGGGCCATGATGCGCTTGCTGATTACGCCACCGCCAAGTTCAGCACTGCCTGCCTCAAAGGACATGCGAACGTTCTCGCTGATCCCAAATTCCGCTGCGGACTCGTCCTTATCGTAAATCGCTGCGTTGGCGATGGGACGGAGACGCTGACTTTCATTGTCGGTTTTTTCGGCGCAGACAACAATTTCATCGCTTGTTCGTGCGTCGCATTTTTGTGCGAGCGGTTTGCTCAGGATGTCGATCTTCAGATTACCTGGGGGCGAATTTTGTGCCACATCGATGCTGGCGACTTGTTCTACGGAAAACGCCGCCAACAATAGCCATGCAATCATCGCGGCCGCCCTTCTTAAGGATTATGTGACGATTCGATGGTCCGGTCGGAAGGTCCAGCAGATATTCTTGGTGAGCGCGGGGTGCCAGCAAGTCGGCTGGTCTTGCGTTTGTCGTACAGCGTTTTGGCAAGCAGCGCGCCGCCGACCAGCAGAGCGCCAGGGATTGAGCGGGTGGCCAACCGCGTCGCAGCGATGCCCAAACCTGCGCCGAGCAGTCCATTGCTTCCGCGACCGACCCTATTCCCGACAACAGCACCTAAAATGGATTTTAACATTTCACTTGCCTCCTAAACCATATTTTCTGGCCTGACATGGGTATCGAACGTTACTTCGTCAACCAGCCGAAGCTCTAACGCTGCTTCACGTAATGTCGTTCCGTTGGCATGCGCATGTTTAGCGATTTTGGCAGCGTTGTCATAACCAATGACGGGCGCGAGCGCGGTGACGAGCATGAGTGAACGCTCCAGCAATTCGGATATGCGGGCGCGGTTAGGTTCGAGGCCGACGACACAGCGTTCGGCAAAGCTCTCCATTCCGATGCTGAGCAGTTCGATCGAGCGCAGCACATTGGCACCAATCAGCGGCTTGAACACGTTAAGTTCCAAATGTCCCTGCATTCCGCCGACGGTCACAGCTTGATGGTTGCCAATCACTTGCGCTGCGACCATTGTCAGCATTTCGCACTGCGTCGGGTTGACCTTTCCGGGCATGATCGAGCTGCCAGGTTCGTTTTCGGGCAGCATTAGTTCGCCTAGTCCGGACCGGGGACCGGAGCCGAGCAGGCGGATGTCGTTGGCGATTTTGGTCAGGGATACGGCGAGGGTGTTTAGCACTCCCGACACTTCGACGAGCGTATCATGCGAAGCCAGCGCCTCGAATTTGTTGGAGGCACTCACCCAAGGCACCCCACCGGTTAGCACGGCAAGCTCTGAGCAGAAATCGTCGCCAAAACCCGTG
>JBKJLZ010000303.1:0-3128 GCA_046596705.1 Sphingorhabdus sp.
GGTTTTGCGCCACTTACATTGTGCCGGACGTGCGGCCACCGTTTTCAATGCCCTAATTGCACAAGTTGGATGGTCGAGCACCGGCTCGTCCGCCGCCTTGCCTGCCATCACTGCGGCTATGTCATGCCGCCACCCGACGAATGTCCCGAATGTAACGAAAAAGACAGCCTTGTTGCCTGCGGACCCGGCGTTGAACGGATATGCGACGAAGTAAACCGGTTGTTCCCCGACGCGCGGACAATCGTTGCGACGTCTGACACCTTGTGGTCACCCGAAAAAGCTGCCGAGTTTGTGGCTCGGGTTGAAAGCAAGTCTATCGACATCATCATCGGCACGCAGTTGGTAACCAAAGGCTATCACTTCCCCGAGCTGACGCTGGTTGGGATCATTGACGCCGATCTCGGGCTGGAGGGCGGCGACTTGCGCGCCGCCGAAAAGACCTTTCAGCAAATCGCGCAAGCCGCAGGTCGTGCTGGTCGCGGTGAAAAACCCGGAGAGGTTTTCATCCAGACTCGTAATCCGTCGCATCCGGTTATTGCAGCACTCGTCGCTGGAGAGCGCGACAGTTTCTACGATGCTGAAACCGAGCAACGCAAGGCGGCGGGCGCGCCGCCTTTCGGCCGGTTTGCTGCAATCATCATATCGTCCGAGGATGAGCGTGAAGCGATTGAGGCCGCGCGAGCGGTCGGAGGTGCAGCACCAAAAGCCGACGGCATGGTCGTATACGGTCCCGCCCCGGCACCGCTTTCAATGTTGCGCGGCCGTTACCGTCAGCGGTTGTTGGTCCACGCCCAACGCTCCGTCGAAATACAGGCAATAATCCGCGAATGGCTCGGCAGTTTGGAATTCCCGCGCGGTGTTCGTGTGGCCGTAGATATCGACCCATACAGCTTTCTTTAATAGAGAAAGTGCTTTACCTTGCACCGTCTTATAATGATAATACAGTAGATGATGTTTTTTAACCGCTCAGATAAAGCACCCTCCAGCGACCTTGATAGCAGAATGGCGGCGTTCGACAGTGCCTATGCGGGCCTGTTTCCTGACAACCCTCGTCCGTGGGAGCAGCCGGAATCTTCGGCAGATCCGGACAAAACCGTACGAAGCCGCAAATGGCTTTGGATCAGGCGAGGTGTTGCCGCTATATTGCTGCTGTTTATTCTGATTGTGCTTTGGCTTGCCGTTACCGCACCGCTTTCCAAGTCGCTGCAGCCGATCGTCCCGCCGCGCATTACTTTGCTGGCCGCAGACGGCACCCCGATAGCTCGCAATGGCGCAATTGTCGACCGTCCGGTGAAGGCAGCCGACTTGCCGCCGCATGTCACTCAGGCATTTCTCGCGATCGAAGACCGGCGTTTTTATTCACATTTCGGGTTAGATCCGCGCGGACTGTTACGCGCCGCATGGAGCAACGCGACCGGCAGCGGGATCATGCAGGGCGGCAGCACGATCACTCAGCAGCTCGCCAAATTTACCTTCCTAACCCCGGAACGCAGCCTGACGCGCAAGGGCCGAGAAATGTTGATTGCCTTCTGGCTCGAAGGCTGGCTGACCAAAGATGAAATCCTGGAGCGTTACCTATCGAACGTGTATTTCGGTGACAATGTTTACGGTCTGCGCGCAGCGTCGCTGCATTATTTCTACCGTCAACCGGAGCGGCTAACCTTAAGCCAGGCAACGATGCTGGCCGGCCTTGTGCAGGCGCCATCGAGGCTGGCCCCGACCAAAAACCCCAAGCTCGCGGCGAAAAGGGCAAAGCTCGTTCTGCGCGCAATGGTCGCTGCCGGCTTTGTCAGTGAAGCCAAAGCCAAGGCAACGTCAGTCGCCGCACTCGACGTACGGGTGCGAGACACTCTGCCAACGGGCACATACTTTGCTGACTGGGCAATACCGCAGGCTCGCGCACTCACCGAAAGCGGTTATGCCGACGTCAGGATTACGACCACGCTAGATGCTCGACTGCAGAACATTGCGCGACGGGTCACAGGGAACGCCGCACTCGGAAACGCTCAGGTCGCAATGGTGGCTATGCGAACGAACGGCGAAGTAGTCGCAATGGTTGGTGGCCGCAGCTACAAAGCTTCCCCATTCAACCGCGCTGTGCAGGCCCGTCGTCAGCCCGGGTCAACATTCAAGCTGTTCGTGTATTTGGCCGCCTTACGCTCGGGGATGAATCCCGACACTATGATCGCCGACACGCCGATCAACGAGGGTATGTATCGCCCCAAAAACTCTGGCGAAAGCTATCGGGGTGATATCAGCCTGCGGCAGGCATTTGCCAAGTCGAGCAATGTTGCTTCAGTCCGCCTTTACAATCAGATTGGCGGCAAAGCAGTGGCTCGCGCTGCGACCGACCTGGGAATCAAAAGTCCGCTAACGCTTGACCCGAGCCTTGCCTTGGGCAGTTCAGGCGTCACATTACTGGAACTAACTGCTGCTTATGCGGGGATTGCCGCTAACAATTGGCCGGTCGCGCCGCGCGCCTTCAAGGCAGAGGAACAGGGCTGGATCGACTGGCTGGTTTCGGGTGAAAAAAGCTTTGATGGTCGTACCCACCAAATGATGCTGGAATTGTTGAGCGCTACGGTCAACGAAGGCACAGGCCGCGCTGCTCGCCTTGCGGTTCCGGCTTATGGCAAAACTGGTACCAGCCAGAATAACCGCGACGCGCTATTTATCGGCTTCGCCGGAGATATGGTCGTTGGTGTGTGGATAGGAAATGACGACAACACCCCGTTGCGCGGCGTTAACGGTGGCGGCTTACCGGCGCGCATCTGGCGCGATTTTATGGCGGAAGCGGTTAAGGGCGCAGCCCCCAGAGCGCCGATCCGCAAGGTCCAGCCTATTCCCGACCCCGAAGGTCCCGTCGAACCGCTCGACCTCCCCGAATTGCCCAATATGCCGATCAAAATCGGCGATACTGACGTGCGTATCAATGAGGAGGATGGCGTCACAGTAACAACCGAAGTCGGCGGAGTTCCGGTCGATGTCAACCTCGGGCGCGATGGCATCGCAGTGAAACCGGCAAATCGCGAACGCCAGCGTTGAATGCACGTTAGTTTTGTGGTCGAAGGCGGAATGCGTGTTTTTCTGGCTTTGCTTCTCGTCCTCCTTCCCGTGGCATTCAGCCC
>JBKJLZ010000313.1:0-6803 GCA_046596705.1 Sphingorhabdus sp.
CAGCGCATAATATGGAACTGGCGATCGGGCTATTTCGTACCGCTTGCAACAGGGGCGGACTGGTCGCTTGCAACAATCAGGGCAAGCTTATCCGCGAACTGAAGCCGTCGCCCGAAAGCGATGTAGAAGCGGCTGGCCTTTTTCGAAAGGTATGTGATGGCGGTAACGGGGAAGGATGCCGTTCGCTCGCACTTTTAGCGCAAGACGGCGTGAAAGTCGCTGGCAGCAAACGCGACTCGGTGCGTCTGCACATAAAAGGATGTAAGCTGAACTATGGGGCCGCCTGTTACAATGCTGGGCTTGGCTATTGGTCTGGATATAATGCACCCAAGAGTGCGGCCAGTGGCCTCAATTATTTCGGCAAAGGCTGTAGACTAGGTGATGCATCGAGTTGTGCGGGCGCCGCGCTGGCCGCAACTTCGCTAAAAAAGGGTGACCCCGCAGGCGGTGACGAAAATGCGAGAAAATGGCTGGAACATGGCAGATATCTAGACCCCGCAAACGCCCTGGTTAAATCGCTGGGCGACTGGCTGGACAAGCCAAAGAAAGAATCATCTGAAGCGCCTCGACTTTAGCCAATGATAACGTTGATGGCGCTCCGGCGCATGAGGGTAATTCCGTTCAACTGAAGTAGAACAAAACCGCCCGCATATTGCGAGAGGTGATTAAACCCTGACACAACGCTGCCTCGTCGCGGCGCCTCAAGGCTTGCGCTCCGATGCATTTGGGTCGGTTGTAATATCTACCAAAAATAAGGAGAATATCATGCTGAGCATCGATCCGCTCGGCCTCGACAGCAACATGCTGGACGGGGTGCGGAGCTATTTGCGTATTGACGCGGCTGAGGACATAGCGTCGCTCAGCGCAATCTGCTTGGCCGCAATTGGCCATGCTGAACGCTTCACCGGGCAAATTTTGCTAAGGCGCGCGGCGCGGGAAATTCTGAGCGCGGGGTCGGGGTGGCAGTCATTATCTGCTTTCCCGGTTGTGAGTGTCACTGCCGTGATCGGCATTCCCGCAGAGGGCGCTTCGTTCGCTCTCGCACCGGGCGCGTGGGAAGCAAAGATCGGCTCACGTGGCGAGGCCCATCTGCGCGTTCTGCAGCCAGGTTCGGCGGGGCGCGTGGAGGTGACAGCCCAAGTCGGGTTGGCCGCGGATTGGGATGATTTGCCCGAAGTTTTGCGGCTCGCTTTGTTGCGGCTCGTTGGCCATTTTTATGTTCACCGCGATGCCAGCGATGACGCCGGGCCGCCGCTTGCGGTGTTGGCGTTGCTTCGACCTTGGCGCCGGATGCGGCTTTAACTGAAACCACCGTGCTCCTGCGAAGGCAGGAGTGCTGGAAATCATCCACACGCCTTCCCGACAACGCTCGTGCGTTCGCAGGAGCACAGCATATTATTGGAAACAAAATGAGCGAATTTGCAGGAACGCTGCGCGAGCGCGTGATCATCGAACAGCGTTTACCGACCCGCGATGCGCGCGGCGGGGCGACTGGCAGATATGCCTATGCCGGAGAGGCTTGGGCTTCGCTCATGCCTCTGGTGCCGGGCGAGTTGACCCAGGCCGATGCACTGTCGTTTACGCCGCGCTGGCGGGTGACGATGCGCAAGCGTGAGGGGATCGGGCCGGGAACCAGGCTGACGTGGCGAGCCAAGTTTCTGGCGGTGCGCGGGATCGGGTTCGATCCAAGGGAACCGGCGCAGCTGGTGCTGACCTGTGAGGAAGTGCGGTGAATAAAAACACCGAGGGAATTAGGAATATACGCGATGCTTGATAACCTGACCGTTGCGGGTGAACTCCGGACGGATGAAGCCGTTGAGCGAACCATCGCTCGATTAGCCACCATACCCATTCCAGCCGGCGTCACCGTCGAGCCCATCGACGGCGGTATTGCTCTGACCGGCAAAGGCCTCCGCCGTCGGATGTTGAAGGATCCAAAATTGAGGAACTTCGGACGATGAGCGACGCCAATCTCGCGGTACAAGCTGCTGCCATATTCGCATTACAGGCGCATCCGGTGCTAGCGGCGCAACTCACAGGAATTTATGACGGGCCACCACCGCGCGCCGCTTTTCCTTATATTTCGGTCGCCGACGGGCTGGTCTCCGACTGGAGCACCAAAACCGAAGCCGGCCGCGAAATCCGGCTGGCGCTGACCGTGTGGGACGACGGGGAGGAAGCCTCGCGGCAGCACGGGCTGATGGGGCATGTCGAGGATGCGGTCGCCGCGATGGCGCGCGACCTACCCGGATGGCGCGTGGCGAGCAATGTGTTCCTGCGCTCCTTGGTGGTGCGCGATGCAGCCGGTCCGTGGGCCGGGCTGGTAGAGTTCAGAGTGCGCGTTTTGGCGGTGAATTAAGAACAACTTGTGCTCCTGCGAACGCAGGAGCGCTGGCCGTCTAGCACCATGTTTGCCTTTCAACGCTCCTGCTTCCGCAGGAGCACATGCTATTCACAACAAAGGAAATTCAAAATGCCTGCAGAAAAAGGAAGCGCCTTCCTGTTGAAGGTTGGCGACGGCGCGGCGACGCCTGTTTATTCAACGATTGCCGGCCTGCGCACGACTCAGATGTCGGTCAATGGCGATGCGGTGGTGATTACCAACAAAGGCTCCGGCGCTTGGCGGGAGTTGTTGTCGGGTGCCGGGGTGCGGTCGGTATCGGTGTCGGGGGCAGGCGTATTCACCGGCTCGCTAGCCGAAACTCGGCTGAAGAACAGCGCATTTGCCGGATTGCTTGACGATTATGAGCTGAGCTTTGAGAGCGGCGAGCGGTTGCGCGGAAAGTTCCTTGTCGCACGACTGGATTATGCCGGCGATTTCAATGGAGAGCGGAGTTATACGTTGGCGCTGGAAAGTTCTGGTCCGGTGGTGTCGTTGTGACGAGCACGGCGAACGCAGCACGTGGCGAGGCGACGATCTGCACCCAAAATGCACTCTGCACGCTGCGCCCGACATTCGCCGCATTGGTGGCTGCTGAGGAAGAGTTGGGACCGCTGTTCGCGTTGGTCGAGCGCGCTGCGTCTGGCGAGCTGAAGCTGTCCGAAATGGTGACGTTGTTCTGGCATTGTCTGGCGGAGCAAGGCCAGCTTTCACGCACCGAATTTGCAGAGGCAGTAGTTTCGGGCGGGATGGCGGCGGCAACTCCAGCGCTGAAAATTTTGCTTGGGCAGATACTGGGTGGGCGGTGAGGTGGAGATTACTTCGCCCCTCATCACCCTCAACTTGTTTCAGGGTCTTAATTCCTCTGGCACGCAAGACGTAAGATGCTGAAACAAGTTCAGCATGACGGCACGTGGGCCGATGCGGCGCTTCAACTCTGCGGCCAATGCGCGTTGTTACTAGGCTGGCGACCGGCCGAGTTTTGGGACGCGACGCCTGCGGAACTGACCTGTGTGCTTTCTGCATATGCACCGCATGAAGAAGCGCCGCCAGACGCAGCCGATATGCGCAAATTGATGGAGCTATTCCCTGATGGATGAAGAAATTGAGCGACTGATCGTTTCGGTGCGCGCCGACACGCGCGGCTTTGCAAGCGATGTGGCGACGATGCGGGCCGAGCTTGATGGGCCATTTGCCATCGGGCTGGAACGCGCGGGGCGAGCCTTGGAAACTGGCCTGTCCGGTGCGCTTCAGCGTGGCAAGTTCGGATTTGAAGATTTGCGGCGGGTGGCACTTTCGGTACTCTCCGAAATTGCGGCGGCTTCGATCAGAACGGGGTTGGACAGCCTCGGCGGGCAGGGCGGCGGTAGCGGCGGTTTGCTGAACTCGCTTACCTCGATCTTGAGCAATGTGCTCGGTGCACCGGGGCGGGCAACGGGTGGCCCCGTGTCCCCCGGCCGAGCCTACCGCGTCGGCGAGCGCGGCCCCGAACTGTTCGTGCCGACGTCGAGCGGGCGGATCGAAACGGGCGGAGCAAACGGCGCACCGTCCAACATACGCCTGACAATCAACATATCCGACAACGGACGCGGCAGCGCGCCGGAAGCGTTGCAACGCTCGTCGCGGCACGTAGCAAGGGCAGTGCGGCAGGCGTTGGCTCGGGATTGAAATCCTCCCCGGCTCGGGGAGAATTATGGAAAGGACAACCAATGCCTTATTGGCTTTGCGACAAACGCCGTGCGCAAAAATCGACGCCGGTCATGCGCTTTGATCCGCGCTTTTGGACAGTCAACTTCCCCCGCCCGATGATGGCTTCGGTGGTGACAACAGGCGCGGAATCGCTTCGCGCTGACGCTGTGTTTTACCGCACCGATGATTTGGCTGGATTGATCTGGGACAGCGAGGATCACTGGGATCACCCGCTGCTGAGCTATGCAACTAACCGAGACTACCGGCGGCTGACGGTCTCGTTTCGCTGGCGATCGCATGGCATCATGCCGCTCGATGCGATCAACGGGCCGACGCTGACCATTTCGGGACGCGATGCGGCCGGGCTGGCCAAAAGCTGGTATTTGCGGCTATGGAATTACGCCACAGGCACACCGGATAACGCGCAGATCGTGCTCAGGTTCAGCGAGCTCGACGGCGGGTTTTTGTTGCCTGGTGAGGCTGATCCGGTATTTGCGGGCGATATCGACCGGATGTTTATCTCGCTGGTTCCGCCGGGATATACCGGACTAGCAGGCAATCTGGCGGCACCTGCTGAGGGGTGGGTTGAGCTTACAGGCATACGTTGTGACGGGGCGGGGGTTATGCTCGATACCGGCGACGTCATGTTGCCCGAACACAGCCTAAAAATGGCGACAGGTTATGATGATGGATATAACCAGACGCCCGAGCGGCTGTTGCGGCAAATCCATGCGCTTGGGTATCGCGACAGCATCAACCATTATGTCGGGATGAGCCACTATTTCCGGCTCGAAGCCTTAGGCGGCGGCCATTATGTCAGTCTGAACGGCGGCGCCCTAAATGCTCCCTGTCGTGCGTGGCATGCGGACTTCGCGGCAAAGGCCAAGGCTATGGGATTTACTCTGATCCTGTCGCTGTCCTACGAACTGTTCGACGCACATTGTTGGAACGACTGGAAACAGCGCGCAGAAAATGGCGACCCGGCGCGTACTGGCTGGACGCCGCCGTCGACCTTGCTGTCGCCAGCAAATTCGCAAGCGATGGGATATCTGCAAGCGGTCGCGCGGGCATTTGTTTTTGTCCTAAGAGAGGCTGGGCTAGCTGTGCATTTTCAAATCGGTGAGCCATGGTGGTGGGTTATGCCAGATGGCCGAATATGCCTTTACGATGAAGCAGCCAATGCCGCGTTTGGCGAGCTCTCGGTTAGCATACCAACTATCGCGGGACCGAAAAATGCTGCGCAGCAAAATATGCTCGACGGGGCGGGGGAGTTGCTTGCGGCATCGACAGCGGCGTTGGTCGCTGCGGTGCGCGACGAAGCCGCGAGTGCTGGAGCGACGGCTTATTTGCTGGTCTATTTGCCAACCGTGCTGGACGTAGCGGCCCCCGAAGCTAAACGGGCAAATGTGCCGCTCGGCTGGGCATCGCCTGCGTTCGATGTTCTGCAGCTTGAGGATTATGATTGGGTAACCAGCGGGAATCACGGTGCGACTGCGCGGGCGGTGAAAGCGACGACGGTGCGGCTGGGCTACCCGGTTGCAGAGCAGCACTATTTCACAGGCTTCGTGCTGCGCCCCGAAGACAACATCCAATGGGCAGAGATCGAAAAGGCAGCCGAGCTGAGCAGGGCACGTGGCTCGGCACAAACCTACGTCTGGGCGCTGCCTCAGGTCGCGCGCGACGGATATACGCATTTTGCTCTTTCGACAGATTCAAGAGGAGACAATGATATGCAGGCTTTCGACGACATAATTTTCCCGTTGGAAATCGGCCGAGAGGCGACCGGAATGGCGGCATTTTCTACCAATGTGGTGACCACGCTGTCTGGCCACGAACGCCGCAACAGCGATTGGGCAGATGCGCGGTTAAGCTACGACGTCGGGCCGGGCGTGCGTGACGAAGTCGAACTCAGCGTGCTGCTCGATTTCTTTCGGGCAAGGCGCGGCGCGGCAATCGGCTTTCGCTTTACTGACCCATTTGATTTCAGCTCAAACGCGATGACCAATGCACCGACTTTGCTTGATCAGGTCATTGGCAGAGGCAACGGCTTGCAAACCGAATTCTCATTGATCAAAACCTATGGAGTCGATGGCCAGGTTCGGCGGATAACCAGACCAAAGGCGGATGTCCTAGTTGCGGTCAACGGCGTGGTTGCCACAGATTGGACGCTGGCTGAAGGCGGAGTCGTTCAGTTTGAAACCGCGCCTGACGAAGGTTCCGCAATTACTGCCGGTTTTTACTTCGATGTCCCGGTTCGCTTTGCCGACGACCGGCTCGAGGTTGCGCTTTCCACCTTTGGCGCGGGCGACATTCCATCGGTTCCATTGATCGAAATCAGGGAGGCGGCATGACCGACATCTGGCTTACCGGGCCGGTGACCAGCGTGGCTTATGGTTGGCGGCTGGAACGCGCTGATGGCGTAACTTTGGGCTTCACCACGCACGACCGGAACGTGGTGGTCGATGGCCTTGTGCTGCAGGCTAGCCCGGGGATGCTGCCAAGCTCAATTATCGAGAGCGTCGGGCTGGAAACTGACGGGTTGGAAATAAACGGCGCGCTGACTTCGGCATCAATCCGTGCTGATGATCTGGCAGCGGGTCGTTGGGATGCGGCTCGACTGGAAGTGTTCCTGTTCGACTGGAGCGATCCAAGTGCTGGGAAACGGATATTGGCTGTGGGTGAACTCGGTTCGGTTTCATATACGAGCAACGCATTTCAGGCCGAGTTACTCGGG
>JBKJLZ010000048.1:0-6182 GCA_046596705.1 Sphingorhabdus sp.
CGGCATGTACTTGCTGTCACGCGAAGACAGCCAGTTGCTGTTCTTCCCCTCGCTTTGCCTTGCGGCGGCTACGTTGGTGTTGATAGCATTTCGTGATGAGGACACAATCACGCTCGACCACAAATTCAAGCGTAGCTAGGCTTATCTGACCAACCAGATTTCGCCATATCCGTTAAATGCGGGTGCGATCTTATGTTTGATTTCGCGATCAGGCGCGAAGGCCAGGTTCGGGAAACGCTCGAACAACATCGGCAGCGCGATCTTCGCCTGCACCTTCCCCAAGCCAGCGCCCAGGCAATAATGCGCGCCGCCGCCGAAGGCGAAATGCTTGATGTCCTTGCGCTCGATGTCAAATTTGCGCGGATCGGGGTTTAGGGCGGGGTCGTAATGCGCGCCGAACAGCGACAAATGGATGGTGTCGCCTTTCTTCACGATCTTGTCGGCAAGCTGCATATCCTCGGGCGCGGTGCGCAAGGCTTGGGCGACGGGCGGCTCGACGCGGAGGATTTCGTCGAGCGCATTGTCGATCAACGATGGGTCGGCCTTTAGCTTGGCCAATTGATCCGGATTTTTCAGGAACTGGACAATGCCGCTGCCGATCATGTCAGTCGTGGTGCTGTTGCCCGCAATCAACAGCAGCCGGATGAGCAGCACGATGTCCTTGGTGGTCAGCGTATCGCCTTCCTCCTCGGCGCGGGCGAGGCGGCTGATCAAATCCTCGGCATCATTACCGCGTCGTTTTTCGACTTCGACAGCGAGATAGTCGGCCAAGGTCGTGGTCGATTCCTCGTAGAGCGCGGTTTGCTCGGTCGTGCGGAACGGGTTGAGCGCCTGCATGCAGCCAAGCGACCAACGGCGGAAATCCTTGCGATCAGCGGCGTTGATTCCAAGCAATTCGGCCATCACCGTGGTCGGCAATGGCGATCCGAACAGTTGCACAAAATCAAACTCGCCCTCGCCCGCTTCGATATCGTCGGCCAGTTCTTTTGCGATTTCGTGAATGCGCGGCGTCAGCGCATCGACCGAACGCTTATTGAACGCCTTCAACACCAAGTTGCGTTGCCGCGCATGGTCCGGGTCGTCGAGCATCAGCAGCGACAATTCCTTGCTGTTCTGCCCGTAGAGCGTCTTGGTGAAGGTGCCATCATTGGCCTTGGCTGGATCAACCACCAGATGGCGGTTTTTGACCAGCGCCTCAACCTCTTGCCCGCGCGTGAAGAAGTAGCGGTTTAATTGCTGATCATGATGCACCGGATCGGCCTCGCGCAACCGGTCCAGCGGCACCCACGGCGTTTCGCGGTATGTCGGATCGAGTGCCGAAAGCTGATAGCCAGTAGGCAGTGGCGGCCGCTCTTCGGACATGAGACCCTCTATTTACGATTAAAAAGACAGTAATAGGCAAAACCGGACCGCAAGCAAGCCGCTGACGACTTCTAAGCCAATCGGGTTGCAAATTTTTGCGGCGAAGGGAGGAGGTCGGCCAGTGAATAGCCATCGAGCCTGGTCATAAAGTCACCCAGTGCCAAGGCTAGCGCGCCTTGCAACCCGCAAACACCCGCCACTGGGCACTGGTTACTTTCCTTATCGAAGCATTCGACAAATGCCCCGACATTTTCAACCGACCGGACGACCGCACCGACATTGATTTGCGACGGCAGCCGCGCAAGCGTAAGCCCCCCGCCCCGCCCGCGCTTTGCATCGACATAGCCGAGTTCAGCCATCCGCTGTGCAACCTTCATAAGATGATTGCGCGAAATACCATAAGCGTTGGCAATTTCATCGACCGACGCCTGCTCCCGCTTTGCAGCAAGAAACATTAACAATCGAAGGGCATAGTCAGTTTGGACATTTAGTCTCATAAAAGTAGTATATTATATATTGCTTTTTTCGCAACTCAGTTTAAACAGGTATTTGAAATACCACTAATGAGTCGGAACGATGTCCCCTAGCCATGCCGTCACAGCGAGAGAGAAAAAGCAGGCCGATGCCGAAGCCGTCGGCATCGACGAAGCCTTTATTTCGGTGCTTGTGGAAGATTTCTATGCCCTCATCAGGAAAGATAACATTCTCGGCCCGGTATTTGCGGAGCGCATAACCGATTGGCCGCATCATCTAGCTCGCATGAAGGCCTTTTGGCGTTCGGTCCTGCACAAGTCGGGCGAATTTTCCGGCAATCCGATGGTCAAGCATATTGCAATACCCAAGATCGGAATGCCCGAATTTGCTCATTGGTTAAAGCTGCTCGCGGAAACGCTGGAGGGAATGGGCGCTGCACCAGACGCTCGTGCGCTGGTTACTACGCGAGCGGAAATGATCGCCGAAAGCCTGCTGATGGGCATTCGCATTCACCGTGACGGCATTACCGACCCTGACAGAATGAAAGGATGAACCATGTTGTACGAGATTGATATTTCCACAGCGACGCTGGTACTCGACGATCAACCGCCAGCCTTCGCGGCTGGCAAACAGATTCATGCTGGGTCGGTCCAGGCCGAAACAACAGACCTGGAAATCCCTTCTGGCGTGTGGGTGGCGATGTTTGTGTCTTATGCCATCTTCTTTGGCGGCCTGATGATCGCAACAGGAAGGGAAACTGGCGCGATATTTATGATCGTTATAAGCATCCTCTATGCCATAATGTATTTTGGCGTTGCCGGCATCCTGTTCACGCAGAACTTGCCCGTCAACCGGTCGTTATTTACCAAGGGATTAGGACCGCTTATCACCAATACCGGGCCGATGGGCAAAGCAGCGGTTCTGGGCCAGATTTTGACAATCCCGTTCTGCCTGGCGTTTTTCGGTGTGGCGATTGCAATCCTCAGATTTGCGATCATGGGCTGAAAGCATGGCGAAATTCGAAATACCTACAGACGCTTCATGCTACCGGACGCTCGGTCCCTGGACCCATGACGAGATCCCCGACGGCTTACAGAAACAACACCGGTTGAAAGCGGGAAGCTGGGGCAAGCTGACGGTGATTGGGGGTATTATCGACTTTTGCTGGGACGATGAGCCGGGCGCTTCGCCAGTGCGGCTACAAAAGGGGCAAAGTCTCGTTATTCCGCCGACGGTGCCACATCATCTGCAACTTGTCGGTCCGGTTACAATAGCATTGTCGTTCTACAAACGCGCGTTGGACAGCTGAAATCAGGCAACGACCCCAAATAAATCGTGCTCATCGGCGTCTTCAATTTCGACGTTGACGATGTCACCTTGCCTTAGCGTCGCCAACACATCGCGGAGGAATACGTTGCCGTCGATTTCGGGTGCGTCGGCTTGCGACCTTCCGGTTGCCCCGATGCTGCCGTCTTCATCCGCCTCGCCGATTTCGTCGATGATCACTGGCAATACCCGGCCAACCTTCGCCGCCAGCTTCGCTGCGCTGATCGCTGCAGTTTTTTCCATTATGCGCTGGTAGCGTTCTTCCTTGACGTCTTCTGGCACCGGATCGGGTAGTAGGTTGGCGGCGGCGCCTTCGACGGGTTCAAAACGGAACGCACCCACACGGTCCAATTGTGCTTCATCGAGCCAGTCGAGCAGATATTCAAAGTCGGCCTCGGTTTCGCCGGGAAACCCGACCACAAAGGTCGAGCGAATGGTAATGTCGGGGCATATATCGCGCCATTTGTGCACTCGTTCCAGCACCTTGGCTTCATTCGCGGGGCGCTTCATTGCGCGCAAAACATTGGGCGCTGCGTGCTGAAACGGGATGTCGAGATAGGGCGTGATCAGCCCCTCTGCCATCAGTGGGATGACCTGATCGACATGGGGGTATGGATAGACATAATGCAGCCGGACCCATGGCGGCACGCCATCCGATGTACGCAACCCACCAAGTTCGCGCGCTAGGTCGGTCATGTGAGCCCGAACTTCGCGGCCCTTCCACTCTCGCGGCTCGTGGCGGGTATCGACACCGTAGGCTGACGTGTCCTGCGAGATGACAAGCAGTTCCTTGGTGCCTGCCGCGACCAGTTTCTCCGCCTCACGCAACACAGCGTCGATTCGCCTGCTGACCAAATCGCCGCGAATGCTCGGGATAATGCAGAAAGCGCAGCGATGATTGCAGCCTTCGGAAATTTTCAGATATGAATAATGGCGCGGCGTTAGTTTCAGTGCACCTTCGGGCACAAGATTGATGAACGCATTGACTGGCATAGGCGCTGCTTCGTGCACCGCGCCAACTACAGCCTCATATTGATGCGCGCCGCTGATTGCCAGGACTTTGGGGTAACGCGCTCGGATCATTTCGGCCTCGTTGCCAAGGCAACCGGTAACAATCACCCGTCCATTTTCAGCCAATGCCTCGCCGATGGCTTCGAGGCTCTCTTCCTTCGCCGAATCCAGAAACCCGCAGGTGTTGACCAGAACGACGTCGGCACCCGCATAGTCGGGGGACATCGCGTAGCCGTCAGCTCGAAGCTTGGTCAGTATCCGTTCGCTATCGACCAAAGCCTTGGGACAGCCGAGCGAAACCATGCCCACCTTGGGCGCTGCTGGTAATTGAGTTGCCATGATTGCGGCGCGCATAAACGGTTTGGGCAGACTTGTCACGAACCGCGATGAGGCGCATGATGAACACACTGATCTGAAGGGCGATTACAATGCAAAATGCTAATCTATTGGCGATCATGATTGCCGCTGCCGCCGGGTTTCTCGTCGGCGGGCTATGGTACGGGCCGCTGTTCGGCAAAGCGTGGATGGTCGAGCATGATTTTGTCGAAGAGGAACTGAAAAACGCAAATATGCTGAAAATATATAGCCTTACATTTGCATTCAGCCTCTTGTCGGCGGTGTTTCTTGGCCATTTGCTGGCATTTTTCGATACCAGCCCACGATCGACGATGATGATCTCGATCGGCATTGCCCTGGGCTATATCATTCCGGCCATCGGCACCAATTATCTGTTTTCGCGCAAATCAGGCAAATTGTTTGCCATTGATGCAGGATATTGGCTGGTATTCTATGCCGCGATGGGTGGGGTATTTGTAATATTGGGCACTTAAGCTGTTTTGGTCCCATTCGGCGTAGCAGGAACGATTTGCACAAGCATATCGCCCTCCTCAAGCGCCATTGCTTCGGGTTCCCAAAAGCCAAAGGCACGTCCGCCGCGGTACAGCCTAACACCTAAACCGCCGGGCAAATCGCGTAGGCGCATTCCAATTTCATCATTGGCAATGGGGCGTTCTTCCATCAGCACGTGACCGCTGATCGAGGCCAAGTCGGTCAGATATTCGGCAATGTGTTCGCCATGGCATGAGCTGGCGAGCAAGAGGCCGGTAAAACTGACCGGGTTTATGACGGTGTTGGCCCCCGCCTGCCTCGCCAGTAGCTCGTTGTCGCTGGCGCGAATCACGACGCTGATCGGGATTAGGGGTGCTAAATGGCGAACGGTCAGCACCATTAGTATTGCGCTGTCGTCGCGGCCTGCCGATACAATCACCGACGAAGCCTCAGCGATACGGATGTCGTTCAGCGTTTCATCGCGCGTCGCATCGCCGTGGAGAACGTTGCAGCCGAGTTCCTCGGCCGCCGCCAGCCGATCGTCATTCATATCGATAACTACGATATTGGCGGGCTCGGTCCCGCGTTCGATTAGCTCGCGGACTGCTTCCGACCCACTGGTACCAAAACCCAGCGCCACGATATGCCCGGTCAGGTTTTTCTGTATCTGTGCCATGCGCCATTTTTCCCAGCTGCGTTTGAGGACGAAATTATAGGCTGTACCTACGAATATAAAGAGCACCGCGATCCGCACCGGCGTGACGATAATCGCTTCGATAAAACGCGAACGATCCGAAACCGGTGCAATATCGCCAAACCCGGTGGTGGTGACCGAAATCATCGTGAAATAGACGACATCCATAAAACTGATTACGCCGTCATGCGTGTCTTTCAGCCCTTCGCGATCAATCCAGTGGATCAGGATTACGAACCCAATTAGTGCGAAAGCTAGCGACAGGCGCAGCAGGACATCAGCCCAGACCGGCAACTTCGATGCCCGCCTGAGCGGCATAAACTTGCGGATAGGGTTGGTTTTGATCATCCGGTGTCGCTAATCCTTATATGCCTGTGACAATGCCTCGATTGACTCACCATGCGTCAGATCGAGCTGCAAAGGCGTAACCGCGATATAGCCGTCATCAACAACTTCAAGATCGGTATCATGTCCCGATGTATGGACT
>JBKJLZ010000070.1:0-3552 GCA_046596705.1 Sphingorhabdus sp.
ATGTTGGAGAACATCGTTTGGCTTGGGGAGAACGGCAAGCCAGAGATCGCAACAAATCAATTTCGTCGCATAAAGTAGCTACGCTCGCATGTGGCAGGCTTCGTGTCCGCCTGCCAATGCACTGATGACCGCAATGTTGTCCTGTCCGGACAGGCCGCTTTTCAATGGAACGACCCAGTCCATATCATGCATAAATCTATGCTGCCGGTCCTACCGTCAAAACGGCTTGGCAACCACCAACACCACGATAACCGCCGCCGCAATGCCCGGCACTTCGTTGAACAAGCGCAGCTGCTTGCCGGTGAGTGTCCGCTCTCCGCGCGCAAGTTTCTTTGCATAACCGACAATCCAGCCATGATAGGCTGACAGACCTAATACGAAGAGCAATTTGGCGTGGAACCAACCTTCGGTCATCGCACCGATATGCCAGGCGAGCGCCAGACCGACGATCCACACCACAATGATCGCCGGGTTGAGTATGATCTTGATGAGCTTGGCTTCACGCTCGACCCATTTGGCCGCTTCTTCGGAACCATCGGCGCTCTCCTGATGATAGACGAAGAACCGCGGCAGCATGAACAGACCTGCCATCCAGAAGATCACGAAAATAATATGGGCCGATTTGAGCCAGAGATAAAGCACAGCAATGGTTTCCGTCATTCGAGGGCGGCCTTTTTCGGTTTATCCCTTACGGACCAGAGTAAGCAGCTTTTCAACATGTTCAATGGGTGTGTCCGGCAATATGCCGTGACCCAGATTAAAGACATGCGGTCGGTCGGCAAAGGCTTCCAATATGCGAGCAACAGCTTTTTCCAAAGCTTGACCGCCAGCAATGAGCGCCAGCGGATCGAGATTGCCCTGCACTGGCATTCCCTTCGGCAAGACCGCGTTTGCCCACACCGGATCGACCGTCTCATCGACACCGATGGCATCGACGCCTGTGCCGACAGCATAATCAGGTAGCTTTCCGCCTGCGCCTTTCGGGAAACCGATAATTGGAGTTTCGGGATGCCGCACCTTCAACGCAGCAACGATTTTCGCGTTGGGGGCTATCACCCAATCTGTGAACTGAGCGGGCGACAGCGACCCGGCCCAGCTATCGAATAACTGCACCGCATCGACACCAGCCTCGATTTGGCCCGACAGATAATCGACGGTCGCGGTGATGATCCGATCAATCAACTCACCAAAGCGCTCAGGTTGCCCGTAGGCCATCCTACGTGCATCCACCTGATCTTTGCTGCCTTGGCCTGCAACCATATAGGTAGCGACCGTCCACGGGCTTCCAGCGAAGCCCAGAAAGGTTGTTTCGGGTGGCAAGGCTGCACTGACTTTGCGCACCGTCTCGAATACCGGATCAAGCCGCTGTGGTTGAGGTACGAGTTTCTCGAAATCATGGTCTTTGAGCGGTGGTGCAAGACGTGGTCCTTCGCCGGTTTCGAACCATAAATCTTGGCCCATCGCATGCGGGATGACCAAGATATCTGAAAACAGGATCGCGCCGTCAAAACCGAAACGGCGGATTGGTTGTAAAGTGATCTCCGCCGCGCAATCGCTGTCATAAGCAAGTTCGAGAAACCCACCTTTCTCGGCGCGAAGCGAACGATATTCAGGCAAATACCGACCAGCTTGACGCATCAGCCAAACCGGCGGCTCGCTTTCCTGATTGCCTTGCAACACATTTAACAACTTTTTCGGGGTAAGCGCTGAGATCAAGGCAAGTCCAATCAAAATATATAATATTAAATAGAATGATGAGAGATGATGGAAGGTGGATAAGCCCGGTCCTAAAAGCTTTTGCGGAAATTGCCAACAGCGAGAAATTGCTTGCTCCGGATATGCTTCACGATTCGCTCGTGTCTGTCCCCGCTATCAACAGCCTGTGGATGGTGCTCTACCCATGTGGATAGGCTGTGGCCGAATCGAACGGCTAATCGCTGTCAGCGGGGAAGCAATCATCGGCATTCTTTTGTCCCTTGATTTATCCCCAGCCTGCCAACAAGACTGTGCTGCATGAGCCAACGCTTCCATTTGCATCTTTTGTCGGACTCGACTGGCGAGACGCTTGAAAATATCGCGAAAGCCGCACTGGCGCAATTTGACGGCGTCGATAACGTCGTCAGGCATTTCTGGCCGATGGTGCGCTCAGAAACGCATCTTGATCGCATCTTGGTCGACGTGGCCGCCAATCCGGGGCTGGTTTTATTCACTCTGGTCAACCGCGACACTAGACGAAAGCTTGAAAACCGCTGTCGCGCGCTCGGATTACCTGCGGTTGCAGCACTAGACGCGGTATCCGACGCTTTGTCCAATATGCTTGGGCAGGAGGCAAAGGCCCGACCCGGACGGCAGCACGTTATGGATGCCGCCTATTTCGCTCGAGTCGAAGCAATCCAGTTCACTATTGCTCATGATGACGGCCTTAATTCGCAGAATTGGGAAGAGGCTGACATATTACTGGCCGGCGTGTCGCGAACGTCGAAGACACCAACGAGCATTTATCTCGCCAACCGGGGGTATAAAACCGCCAACATCCCCTTGGTTCCCGAAGCGCCGCCGCCTGCAAGCCTATTCACCGTCAAGCACCCGCTGATCGTCGGGCTATTCACAAGCACCGAGCGGTTGATTCAGGTCAGACGAAACAGGTTGCTATCGCTCAATCAGGCGCCCGATACCGATTATGTAAACGAAGATAAGGTCAAGACCGAAGTGGCGGCCGCAAGGAGGATGTTTGCCGACAATGATTGGCCCGTGCTTGATGTAACCAGGCGGTCGATCGAGGAAACAGCCGCTGCGATCATCAACCTGTTTAATGAGCGCGAACTCGCCCAGGTCAAGCCCGCATGACCCTGATCCTGGCGTCGCAGAGCGCAGGGCGTTTAGTGATGCTGCGCGCCGCTGGTGTGATTGTCGAGGCACAGCCATCGTCTGTCGATGAGGATAGCATAAAGAAAGCCATGGTCGATCAGGGTGCGAAGGCGCGCGATATTGCCGACGCTTTAGCCGAAGCCAAGGCCGTCAAAGTGTCACGGAAATTTCCGGGCGAACTTGTGTTGGGTTGCGACCAGGTTCTGGTTACTGCGGACGGCAAGTTGCTCGACAAGCCGTTGGGACCCGATGACGCAAAAGCTCATCTGCGAATGCTCTCCGGCTCGACACACAGGTTGATCAGTGCCGCTGTAATCTGTGAGAACGGCGCTCCGGTCTGGCGAGCCGTCGATACCGCGCAATTGACAATGCGAACACTAAGCGACGCTTTTATTAAGCAATATCTGGCTCAATATTGGCAACATATCCAACACTGCGTGGGCTGTTATCGGATCGAGGCCGAGGGTGCGCAGCTGTTCGCGGCCGTTTCCGGTTGCCATTTCACTGTCATCGGCCTGCCGCTGCTGCCGGTGCTTGACTATTTGCGGATCAAAGAGAATTTGCCGATATGATCGCTTATGCAGAAGTCATTGGCCACCCGATAGGGCATAGCAAGTCGCCTTTGATCCACCAGTTCTGGCTCGACCGGCTGGGAATCGTCGCGCGCTATCAAGCTGTTGACAT
>JBKJLZ010000139.1:0-3236 GCA_046596705.1 Sphingorhabdus sp.
TAGAAGCAGCTATTCATCGTCGGCGGACTGGCAATCCGCATATGGACTTCAGCGGCACCCGCTTCGCGCATCATCTGCACGATTTTGAGGCTAGTGGTACCACGCACAATCGAATCGTCGATGAGGACAATTTTCTTACCTGCAACAAGATGTCGATTGGCATTGTGCTTAAGCTTAACGCCCAAATGACGCACGCCGTCACCGGGCTGGATGAATGTGCGGCCGACATAATGCGAGCGTATAATACCCAGTTCAAAAGGGATTCCAGCGGCTTCGGCATAGCCAATAGCGGCGGGTGTGCCGCTATCAGGCACCGGGATTACGTAATCAACATCGACGCCGTTCTCCCTTGCAAGTTCGGCCCCGATTGCTTTGCGCACCGAATAAACGCTGTTTCCATCGACGATCGAGTCCGGTCGCGAAAAATACACATGCTCGAAAATGCACGGGCGAGGCGACATTGTAAGGAACGGCTTATGCGAAGTTGCAATACCATCGCGCACTACAACCAACTCACCAGGTTCGACCGAACGGATAAATTCAGCTCCGACTATATCCAGCGCCACGGTTTCCGAAGCGAAGATGATCGATTCGTCGAGCTTTCCCATCACCAACGGCCTTATCCCCAGCGGATCACGGCAGGCAATCATGCCCTCGTTGGTAAGGCAAATCAGCGAGTACGCGCCCTCGACGCGTTTCAACGCATCGATCAGCCGGTCAAGTAATGTCCGGTAGCCCGATGTCGCCACCAGATGGATGATGACTTCGGTGTCAGACGTCGACTGAAATATCGACCCACGCCGCACCAGATCCCGCCGCAGCGTCATGGCATTCGAGATATTGCCATTGTGCGCCACCGCAAACCCGCCCGACACCAGGTCAGCGTAAAGCGGTTGGACATTGCGCAACGAGGTTTCGCCCGTTGTCGAATAGCGAACATGGCCGGTGGCACTATCGCCTTTCAAACCCCCGATAACTTCCTCGCGGTCAAAATTACCTGCGACATGCCCCATCGCCCTGTGCGTATGGAATTCCTTACCATCGAAGCTCGATATGCCCGCAGCTTCTTGCCCACGATGCTGAAGCGCGTGCAGGCCCAATGCGACCATCGCCGCCGCGCCCTCAACGTCGCAGACGCCGAAGATCCCGCATTCCTCGCGTAGTTTATCGTCATCATAGGGGTCGGTGGTCAGCATCATTTATCGAATCCCGCTGCGCTTCGCTGGTGGCATATAGGCACACTGCCGCCGATTGTCTCCCCCGGAGTCGTCCAACTGTCATAAAGAATTTGTTGGCGAGGCATTTGCGCATCGGTTAGGTCGCAGATCATGGACAGTGAACGTGAAACCGGATTGGCGCTCGACCCGAAATACGACGGCAATGGGTTGCTGACGACGGTGATAACTGACGCTGCTGACGGCGTGGTATTGATGGTTGGGCATATGAATGCAGAGGCGCTGGCCAAGAGCCGTGAAAGCGGTACCGTCCATTTTTTTTCGCGTAGCCGCCAACGGCTCTGGCAAAAAGGCGAAAGCAGTGGCCATTTTTTGCACATCGTCGAGATGCGGATCGATTGCGATCAGGACGCAGTCTGGATTATCGCGCGACCCGATGGCCCTACATGCCATACCGGTGTCCGCAGTTGTTTTTATCGGCGTATTCGGTCGGACGGGCTTGAGCCAGTATGAAAGCATTGGCGGCTTTGGTTATCATGACGGCGTTGTCAGCATGCGAAAACAAGGCACCGGTTGTGAATAGCGGTACAACCGACGCCGGGCATGCGCTCGATCGCCAGGCGATTAAAGCTGGTATATTGCCCGATCCCGAAAATTCAGAACTTGCTGGTCGTTTTGAAACGCGCGGCGATTTTGGCACTGACAAGTTTTGCGCAGTTAAAAATGGAACCGGAGAATTCAAAATCGGGGTATTCACTGTCTCGGGTGCAGCCAGCAAATGCGAGGGGCAGGGAATAGCGACGATCAATGGCGACAAGGTTCGCATATCACTGCAGGGCAAAGGTGAATGCGAATTCGACGCGCAATATGACGGCGTTGAACTGCGATTCCCCGCATCGATTGCCAGCGGTTGCGCGACTTATTGCACCGCACGCGCCAATTTATCAGGCACACATTATTTCATGGTGCAAAATGGCGACGAGGCGGCACGCCGAACGCTGGGCCGTGACATCGGCAAGCTTTGCGGATAGCGGTCGTCAGCTTTCAAGCAACAAACAGGCCTGACCGGTTGCTTTTACCTTTTCGCAAACGGCATCCGCCGCGCTTCGTGTCGCAAAAGGTCCAGCCTGAAGTCGGGTTATGCTGCCCGCAGCTTTTAAATTCGGCTTTAACCCAGCCAGATCTATGATTTTAGACTGAAGTGTCGTCCACAGCTTTATGGCGTTACCTTCACTGCCAAATGCACCGAGCTGAATTCGCCAGCTCACCTCTGCTTTGGTAGCCCCAACCGGCACCGGGTTAACGGCTACGGGTTTTGTCGGCGCAACGGCAGACGGCGGGAAGCCCGGAACTTGCATAGCCCGCGCACGACCGGACTGTTGCTCGAGTTTGGCCGCGAGGTCGGTAGCCAGTTGCCGCTGTTCGATTGAAATATGTTGGTCCATTTGCGATCGGCTGCGCGATGCAGGGCCCATGCCCGCTGAAGAGGCCAACGTCATCAGCGCGTACGCCCGGACCCAATCTTTCTCGACATGGATGCCGTTGAACAGTTCTGTGCCAAGCAGATATTGCGCCCGAGGATCTCCACGTTCTGCCGAAGGTTGCAGATATGCCAAAGATTCGGTAATTTTGCCCTGAAAATGTAGTAGATGACCATAGCTGTCGGCGGCTTTTAAATGTCCCTGCGCCGCCGCACGATTGTACCAATCAAGCGCAACGTTAGGATCGGCTTTCACGCCGCGCCCCGTTTGATATGCCTGCCCAATATTGAACTGTGCATCGGCATCGCCCTTAAGAGCAGCTTCGCGCCAGTATTTTACAGCGGTCTCATCCTGTCCTCGCGACCAAGCATCGACCCCCGCTTTGACATCGGCATATACTGGCCCTGTGATCGCGGTCATCATAATTGCGCCAAACACGATTTTCGCCAATTTTGAGTTTGTGATCATCACAGGCACTCCAACTTCGTCAACATTGCTCATTTACATACCGAGCACTGCAAAATGGTAAATATGTGCGCCTAATAGCTTAACCCGCATGCACTGGTAAACCACGCCGCTT
>JBKJLZ010000196.1:0-3320 GCA_046596705.1 Sphingorhabdus sp.
ATGGATCGGTGGCGCTTTGGTTGAGGCGGATATGCGTTTGCCATTGTGGGCTTTGGCGGTGGCGATCGAATATTTCGCCCCGTTTGCCTTTTTTCGCACTCCGGGGCTTGGCACGTCCGCCGCATCTGATTGGGATATTTCGGGCGCTCATATGGCGGAACGCTGCGCTTTGTTCATAATAATCGCACTGGGCGAAGCCGTGCTAGTCACCGGCGCGACCTTTGCCAAGCTGACGCATGACGTACCGACTTGGACAGCGTTCATCACCAGCTTTGTCTGCAGCGCTACCATGTGGTGGATCTATTTCGACATGGGCGCAAAGCGCGGATCGAAGATGATCGCAGAATCGGAAAATGCCGGGCTAGTTGCTCGCAATGCCTACACTTACGTCCACATGTTAATCGTTGCAGGCATCGTAGTAACCGCGGTGAGTGACGAGATTATGATGACTCATCCGATGGGCAGTACCGACAAGGCATTCATGATCACAGCCATTGGCGGACCATATCTGTTTCTGGTCGGTAATCAGGCCTTCAAATGGGTGACGGCGGGCGTGAAATATCCGCCGTTATCGCATTTTGTCGGTCAGGTTTTGCTTGGGTTCGTCGTCTTCGGCAGTTGGTGGTGGCAGTGGCAGCCGTTGACAGTCGGTATGTCGGCGACGGGCGCGCTGGTTGCTACTGCGATTTGGGAATGGTTGTCACTACATGGCGGATGGCAACGCTGGGCACCGCGGATGGGCCGCATATTCATGAAAATTCCGCAGAATTAGGTTAGAACCAATTTACCCAAAGCCCATGGGCGTGTGCCTCGCCGAGTATGACGGGTTCGCTGCCGCCCGGCCAATAGCTGACTTTAAGCTCATGCCGGAACGTTGCACGATTGGTTTCAAGCGATATCCAGGCGAGCGGTTTATCGGTCGTCGCTGCTTCGCCAGCGCTCGCCATCGCCACTTGGATTCGATGTTGCGTATCATCGGGCAAATATTGCCAAACGATACTGTGCATCAACGCGCGAGTGGTGCCAGAGGCTTGCGGCTTAGCCAATCGTGATTCGACAAATTCGGCGGCGTCGGCTTGGACCAGATCGACTGGATTTGCGCGGATCATCTCAATGCCCGCTGCCATCCGCTCAAAACGCTCGGGCATTTCGGGCCAGATATACGCCATCAGTCGGTTGGCTGCCGCATCGTCGCTCACGTGTACAGGCTGGATATCGCAGCCTTGCACCGACGTGATTGTGAAGGCATCGGATGGCGGTGGAGGGCCGTTCCACGTCGGACGAATGGTCACTGGCGCATCAGTCGGGCCGCTAGCCACGCCGCCTAGATCGTAACGATAGCGGTCGATCAGTAAGTTCATGCCTGCGCTCGAACCAATTTCATTCAGTTCAAAATTCGGCACTACTCGGCTCGCCAGCCAATGTAATGCGGCCACAAAGCTGGCCGAACGTCCAGCCTCGTTTGTCTGCGGCGGACTATCGAACCATGGCAGTAGCACTGTGTCATGACGAGCAACCACGTCGCCCACCAACGAGTCTATCACCATTTGGTCGCTAAGCTCGCCGCGATAAATTTTGCCAATATCGGGCTCGACCCCTTGCCGGAACAGGTTGTGGAGTCCACCCGCTATGCGCAAGGGCAGGGCATCACGCAAAACAGCTTGCGGGTCCCACGATGCGATACGCTGACCGCATAAAGTATCCCCTTCGGCTAACGCAATCAGCGCCCGACAGATGGCAGCAGTCCCTGGGGCGCCGTTATTCATCACATGATCGGCCTGATCGTTCAGTCCAGACACAATTTCTGCATGCATCGCCATATTGCCCTTTACACCGCTGACCCCTAAAGCGCGGCCATATGATCGACCGCATCATCTTTGCAATCCCTAAGGGACGGATTCTCGACGAAGCTCTGCCGTTGATGCAGGCGGCCGGTATCGACCCGGAAGCGGCGTTTTTTGATGACGCGAGCCGCGCGTTGTTATTTTCGACCAACGACCCCGCAATCAGCATCATCCGAGTGCGCGCATTCGACGTTGCCACCTTTGTCGCGCACGGCGCAGCGCAAATCGGTATTGTTGGTTCGGACGTAATCGACGAATTCGACTATTCGGAGCTGTATGCACCTGTCGATCTCGGCATCGGTCGTTGCCGAATTTCGGTCGCGATGCCTGCTGGTGTCAGCGATGATCAGTCTAGCGGCCATGTCCGTGTTGCAACCAAATATCCAACAACCACAAGTCGCTATTATGAACAGCTTGGTATTCAGGCAGAATGCGTGAAATTGAACGGTGCGATGGAGTTGGCCCCTTCGCTCGGGCTGGCGGAGCGGATTGTCGATTTGGTGTCCTCTGGCAAGACCTTGGCTGAAAACGGCCTGGTCGAAACGCAAATCATTTCGCAAGTGTCCGCGCGGCTGATCGTCAACCGCGCGGCGTATAAGATGATGAGCGGAACGGTCCCGGCGTTGGTGGAGCGTTTTCGTGAATTGGCGCAGCCCCGTGCAGCGGCTTGACGCCTCCGACCCCGATTTCGCTTTGGCTTTCGACGCGCTGGTTAATGACCGGCGGGAGGCGGACGTCGATGTGTCGAGCGTCGTTGCGCAGACCATCAAGCAGGTGCGCGATCGCGGCGATGTGACGTTGGTTGAACTGACCGAGCGATTTGATGGTTTTGATCTCAACAGCCACGGCTGGCAGATTGACGCGGCCCAGTGCAAAGCCGCATTTGATGGCCTTGCAGACGAATTGCGCGATGCTTTGAAGCTCGCTGCAGTGCGCATCCGCGATTATCACAAGGCGCAATTGCCCAAAGACCGGGATTATCGTGACAAGCAGGGCGTGCGCCTTGGCGCGCGGTGGAGCGCGGTTGATGCAGCCGGGATTTATGTACCGGGGGGCAGGGCGGCTTATCCATCCTCGGTATTGATGAACGCCATTCCAGCGAAAGTCGCTGGCGTCGAGCGGCTGGTAATGGTGACGCCGACACCGCAGGGCGAAGTCAACCAGACAGTGATGGCCGCCGCGCATTTGGCTGGTGTCGACGAAGTCTGGCGTATCGGCGGCGCACAGGCAATTGCAGCTCTGGCTTATGGCACCGAACGGATTGCGGCAGTCGATGTGATCACAGGTCCCGGCAATGCGTGGGTAGCAGAGGCCAAGCGCCAGCTCTATGGCGTCGTTGGCATTGATATGGTCGCAGGGCCTTCGGAGATTATCGTGGTTGCCGACGCCAAGAACCAGCCTGACTGGATCGCAGCGGATTTGCTGAGCCAAGCCGAGCATGACCCGACCAGCCAGTCGATATTGTTCACCGAAAAT